>DATCQV010000132.1:0-29147 GCA_036569325.1 Mucilaginibacter sp.
CCCGAGATCTATCACTATGCGGCATTAGGCGGATTGAACGCGGTGAGTTTCGCCAGTAAGTCGAATAGTGCAACCATCTTCTGCCAGTTAAAACCCTGGGATCAACGTAAAGGCGATCAGCACCAGGTTTTCGCTGTTGTGGCCAAGATCCAGCAAAGGCTGGCGAGATTTAAAGAAGCCAGTGTAGTAGTAATACCGCCGCCGGCAATCCCCGGTTTAGGTAGCACGGCAGGTTTTTCCTTTATTCTGGAGGAAAAACAGGCCGGAGGCGATATCAAGAATTTTGAAAAAGTGCTGCAGTCGTTTATTGCTGCATTGCAGAAACGCCCTGAAATTGCAAAGGCATTCTCATTCTTTACAGCCCGCACGCCGGCTTACCAACTGACTATCGATAGGGAAAAGGCAAAAAAACTGGGTGTAGCCATATCCGATATCAACACGGCATTGCAAACCTATATGGGTAGCTCGTTCGTAAACGATTTTACCATCTATGGCCGTAACTTCCACGTGGTGGCGCAGGCCGATACGAACTACCGTACCAATATCGAAAATATAGGGCAGTACTTTGTTCGTAACCAGGCAGGCGGTATGGTGCCGTTAAGCACGCTTACAAGTTATAAGGTAATAGAGAATGCGCCGCTCATTTCGCACTTCAACCTGTTCCGTTCTGCGGAGATAGACGGTAACTCGGCGCCCGGTTATAGTAGCGGTGACGCGATCAAAGCCTTACAGGAAACAGCGGCACAAACGCTGCCTCAAGGTTTCGGTTATGAGTTCTCCGGTTTGAGTCGTGAGGAGATCATTTCGGGTTCGAAGACGGTTTATATCTTCATGCTGTCTATCGGTTTCGTGTTCCTGTTCCTGGCTGCTCTGTACGAAAGCTGGTCGGTACCTTTCTCGGTATTGCTTGCGGTACCGCTTGGTGCATTCGGTGCCATCTTATTCCTAACGTTTAAGACGAAACTCGACGATAACATCTACGCGCAGATCGGTCTGATCACCCTCATTGGTCTGGCGGCGAAGAATGCGATCCTGATCGTGGAGTTCGCGAAAGAACGTGTGGACAGGGGCATGCCTCTTGAAACCGCCACGCTCGAAGCTGTGCGTTTACGTCTCCGCCCGATCATTATGACGTCGATGGCGTTTATATTAGGTGTAGGTCCGCTGCTGGTAGCTACCGGTGCAGGCGCCAATGCCCGCCAAACCATTGGCTGGACGGTGTTCGGCGGGATGCTTGCGGCAACATCGCTGGCGATATTCATCGTACCGGTGCTGTTCTACCTGATCACCAAGTTTGCCTACGGTAAAGAGAAACTTGCCGAACTGGAAGCAAACTACAAACCCGATCCGGAAGATCCCCACGGAGCTCCGGCGCATTAACAGCATTGATCTGTAATAATACTATACAATGGCCCCGAGCGGGGCCATTGCTGTTTATGCTGTTCCCGACAAATTCGTTTAAAACCACACCGCGGGATTGCTTTCTGCTGGTTAAACAGCGATTTTAATCAAAATCGTTGCGTCAACTGTACATTTTTGACCTTTTTACCCTGCAAAATATCTCCTGCAATTTCACAACTTTCAGTTAATTAATTGTCGCATAAATCACATTGTTAATAAATTATTAAGCCTGTGTTTTTAACTATTTAAGTTGAAAAGTCAATTGAAAATCAGTATATAACAGTCGTTTTCAACGCTGATCAAGGCAGTGCCATCTTAATCCTCGTCCTATTTCCTGACACAAAACCGACCATCAATTTGGCACGGTGGCAAAGTATTTGATTAAGGGGGTGTATAGAATTATCTATTATTTCACTAATGAAAAACACAGCAATGAAAAACTCAACCAAATGGATAGCTACCGCAGCAACTGCCGTTGCTATTTTCTTTTCAGTTAGCGTAAAGGCGCAAACCGTAGATAAAAGCGCATGGCGCTTAGGTATAGGCGTTGAAGGTTTGTTACCTACAGGTAATCTGCACGATGTTTCAAATGTTGGTATAGGCGGTACCGCCCGTCTGCAATACGGCGTCGATAAAAACGTTGCCTTAATGCTTACTTCAGGCTACTACAACTACTTTGGTAAAACTGTTTCGGACGCCACCGGCGATCTTAAATACCCATCATTCGGTTTAGTGCCTGTTAAAGCTGGTATCAAGGCGTTCGTATCTGACGGAATTTATTTATCAGGCGAGGTAGGCGCCGGCTTTGAAACAAAGGATGTTTACGCACGCCCTGATGGAACCAAAGACACTAAGCTAATCTTAGCTCCGGGTTTAGGCTGGGCTAATAAAAGCTGGGATGTGGGCGCACGCTATGAAAACTTTTCAGGACAAGGTAACAGCTATGGTACCGTTGGTCTGCGTATAGCTTACGGTTTCTCTCTTTAACAACAGAATTTAAATTTAACAACAAAAAAGAAAGCCCCTTGCCACATCGGCAAGGGGCTTTCTTTTTTAATATGAATAGCTTAGCTTAATTTAGCGAGCGCATTTTTAATACGGGTCATAGCCTCTATCAGTTTATCTTCAGCAGCAGCGTAGCTGATACGGATAGATTTCTTATCACCGAAGGAATCACCGCCTACAGTGGCTACGTGTGCTTCTTCCAATAAATAGATGGCCAGTTCGTCGGCATCGTTAATGGTATTGCCATTATAACTTTTGCCGAAGAATGCTGTAACATCAGGGAAGAAATAGAACGCGCCTTCGGGCAGGTTAACTTTCAAGCCTGGAATCTCTTTCAACAGATCGTAAACAATACCCCGGCGTTTTTTGAATTGCGCACGCATTTCCAGTACCGATTCCAGCCCGCCTTCATAAGCAGCAACACCGGCACGCTGGGTGATTGAGCAAGTACCCGAGGTGATCTGACCTTGCATTTTATCGCAGGCCGCAGCAATTTCCTTGTTCGAAGCAGTGTAACCGATACGCCAGCCGGTCATAGCAAACGCTTTCGACCAGCCGTTGATGATCACCACTCGATCTTTAATATAATCGAACTGAGCTATCGACTCATGTTTGTCAACAAAGTTGATGTGCTCGTAGATCTCGTCAGATAAAATATAGATATCAGGGTATTTCGCAAATACTTTCGCCAAACCTTCCAGCTCATCCTTGCTGTACACGCTGCCGGTAGGATTACATGGCGACGAAAACATGAACAATTTTGTTTTTGGCGTGATGGCTGCCTCTAACTGCTCAGGAGTGATCTTGAAATCCTGCTCAACAGGAGCTTCGATAAACACACTCACACCTTCGGCAAGTTTTACCACTTCAGAGTATGAAACCCAGTAAGGCGTAGGGATGATCACTTCTTCGCCGGGGTTAACCAAGCAAAGTACCGCATTGGCAATAGCCTGCTTGGCGCCGGTTGAAACAACGATCTGGCTGAAATCATAATCCAAACCATTCTCGTTTTTCAATTTGGCAACAACCGCTTTGCGCAGTTCCGGGTAGCCCGATACAGGAGTATAATAGGTAAAGTTCTGATCCATGGCCTTCTTGGCAGCTTCCTTTATATGCTCGGGAGTATGAAAATCCGGTTCGCCGAAGCTAAGGCTTATCACATCTACACCTTTCGCGGCAAGTTCACGGCCCATTTTGGCCATTTTAATGGTTGCTGATTCTGACAGGTTGTTGATCCTGTTACTTAATGTACTCATAAAAAATTTGATTTATTTGCGGGTGCAAATATAGAAAAATCAGGGGGCCTAAACCACTAATCATCAGCCTATTTTATATAGGAAATAGCTGATTTTTGCGCTAAAGACTACATTTTTAAGAAAAATCTAATTTTAATTCCATTTTTTCCATTTGATTTAAAATTCATTAAATAATTGCCGAATTTTTATCGATTTTATAATTTATTAATAATTTGATTATAATGTTTAGATAATTGGACCAATCCAAGGGTAAACCAGTTGGCCGACAAGCCATTGTTTTTCTTTTTCGTCATCATTTGCCTGATTATAGCGTTTAAACGTTAAAATACCTATTTTTGCCGCTTAATAATACCGTTTTGAAAGAGCACAAAAGGATCATACTGGTAGCGTTGATAGTGGGGATATTCCTGATGCTGGCAAAATTCGGAGCCTATTTTCTGACATTGTCAACCTTCGTGCTCACCGATGCTGCAGAAAGCATCGTTAACGTACTGGCAAGTTCCTTCGCTTTTTTCAGTATTTACCTTGCATCTCAACCCCGTGATGAAAATCATCCGTACGGACATGGTAAAGTTGAATATTTTTCTGTTTTTATCGAGGGGGCACTTATTTCAATTGCGGCTATCGTTATCCTCGTAAAAGCGGTTTATGGAATTATTTATCCTAACCAGATCCATGAACTGCTTACCGGTGCCATTATTATTGGCGCCACGGGCGTTGTTAATGGCGCGCTCGGTTTTTACATGATAAAACAGGGCAAGGCGCTGCCGTCTATCACTATCGAAGCCGACGGTCGTCATTTGCTTACCGATATGGTGACCAGCATTGGCCTGGTTTTAGGTTTGCTATTGATTCATTTCACTAAAATACTCTGGCTCGATAGCGGTCTGTCAATATTTGTTGCGCTTTATATTTTGTACAGCGGTTACAAGCTTGTGCGCCGTTCCGTTTCGGGGTTAATGGATGAGGCCGATTTTGGCGTTGTTACCGAGATCGTTACCGTCTTAAACGAGAAGCGACGCGACGAATGGATCGATATTCACAATTTTCGTGCGCAGAAATATGGCAACGAACTGCATATCGATTGTCACTTAACGCTGCCGAACTACTTCGATCTGAACCGTGTTCACGCCGAAGTAAAGCTGGTGGATAAACTGATCAATAACGAGGTTACCAAAACAGAATTGTTCATCCATGCTGATCCATGCCTGCCTGAATGTTGCCATTATTGCAGCATGCCGAATTGCCCCATCAGGAGCGAGGCAAAGACCGAGGATATTGTATGGACGATGGACAAGATCATCCGCAACAAAAAACACTTTGAATAATGTATCCTTTTAATGTACGCGTTTATGGGATTTTAATAAACGACGCCAACCAGGTATTGATTAGTGACGAGCAGGAGTATGGCATGCGTTTTACCAAGTTTCCCGGCGGCGGGCTGGAATTTGGAGAAGGATTACTTGATGGCCTGAAACGCGAGTTTATAGAAGAATGTAACTTGAATATCGAAGTCATCAGCCATTTCTATACCACTGATTTCTTCGTTAAATCAGCATTTAACGATTCGCAGATAATAAGTGTTTACTACGTAGTTAAAAATATCGATCCTATTAACTTTGCCATCAAAACCAAAGTATTTGATTTCGATGGAGAAGGAGAGGTGCTGCAATCCTTCAGGCTGGTAAGGCTCAGCGAATTGCAGCCTGATGATTTTATTTTCCCGGTGGATAACCACGTGGCGAAACTTTTAATAAGTAATATATGAGTTTGGTTGAGAGAGATTTAAATGTAATATGGCATCCGTACACGCAAATGAAAACAGCTCAACCTCCTGTGCCGATAGTAAGGGGGGAGGGTGCCTGTGTTTATGATGAAGACGGGAAAAAGTACATCGATGCGGTTTCATCGTGGTGGGTAAACATTCACGGGCATGCTCATCCTCATATAGCCAAAAAGGTAGCCGAACAGCTGAATAAGCTGGAGCACGTGATCTTTGCAGGTTTTACGCATGAAGGTGCCGTAGAACTGGCCGAGCGCCTGCTTAAATTGCTGCCAGATAATCAGGAAAAGGCTTTCTATTCGGACAATGGCTCCACAGCTATTGAAGTAGCCATCAAAATGTGCCTCCAATATTGGCATAACCAAGGGCAGGCGCGTACCAAAATACTGGCCTTTAACAATGCCTATCACGGCGATACCTTCGGAGCAATGGCAGTAAGCGGAAGGAGCGCATTTACTGCAGCATTCGATACATTGTTATTTGAGGTTGAGTTTATCGATCTGCCGAACGCAGAAAATATCTCACACCTCAAGTCTCAAATCTCACATCTAAAACAAGAACTGGCCTGCTTTATTTTCGAGCCGCTGGTTCAGGGCGCAGGGGGAATGATCATGTATCAGGCTGAATACCTTGATCAACTGATGGCGCATTGCAGAAAAGAAGACGTGTTAACGATAGATGACGAAGTATTCACGGGTTTCGGCCGGACCGGTAAGCCATTTGCCTGCTACCACCTGACTGAAAAGCCGGACATTATGTGCTTTTCAAAAGGATTGACAGGCGGTACCATGGCTTTAGGTCTGACAACCTGTACCAGTCGTATTTACGATGCTTTTCTGTCTGATGATCGCCTAAAAACCTTGTTCCATGGTCATTCTTTTACAGCCAACCCGGTTGCCTGTGCCGCCGCTTTGGCCAGCATGGATCTGTTTACCGATCCCTCAACCCAACAAAACATCGACAGGATCGCAGCGGCTCACTCCGCATTTCGGGAAAGAATAGCGAATCATCCGAAAGTGAGAACCATCCGCCAAACCGGTGCCATCGTAGCCCTGGAGTGGGAAACTGGGAATGACACCTCATATTTCAGTTCGTTGCGCGACAAGCTTTACAACTATTTCCTCGATGCCGGCATTATCCTTCGTCCGCTTGGGAATACCGTTTACGTACTGCCGCCATATTGCATAACAAATGATGACCTGAACTATGTTTATCAAAAAATAGAGCAGGCTCTCAGCGAAATATAAATCATGATTGATGAATCTCCGGATCGGTGAAATCATCAAAAAATAACATCGTGAAATCAAAACCACATCGATGAAATCAAAGTAATCCTATGGAACTATCTAACATTCTGCCTCAAACAATATCTGATAAATCATTGCATGCCAAGTGGTTAAATACCTTGTCATTAATGGAAAATACCGGCGCGCGGAAGATCTCCGCGAGTGAAGACCCGGTTAACGTTACCTACATTGTACTTAAACATGCGGCAGAAGAACACCGCCATGCTTTTTACCTGAAAAAGCAGATAGAAAAGGTAGCCGCCGATGCTTGTCCAACCTATGCGTCGGATTATCTGCTGGCTCCTGCATACAGTAAATATTACCTGAACCAGTTGGATATACAGGTAAGCCGTTATCTGAAACAAGCGTTAAATTTGAGCGGGAGAGAACTGCGTTTTGCCGCATACCTGCTGGTAACTTATGCTATCGAAGTACGTGCCGATGAGCTTTACCCTGTTTATCAACAAGCACTCGATGACGCCAACAGCAAAGTGAACGTAAAGTCAATTATATTGGAAGAAGAAGGGCATTTGGAAGAAATGATCCATCAACTTAAACAATTTTCTGCCCAGTGGGAGGATCATGCCAAAATAGCGGTAGGGTATGAAACTGCGCTGTTTAATGATTGGATAAACGCATTAGCTAAAGAATTAACAGCCTGATAATACAGGTTACATGTCCAATAAAAAAGCCATCCGCTGCATAACCGATGGCTTTTTTATAATAATGCTGATTTGAATTAGTGGTTAGGATTCAGATCGGCCAATGTACCTTTTTCGAAATCTTTCGGAATACCGAAAGTACCTGCCGGAGCTTTTGCGTCGCTGATGCTTGAAATAGTGATAGATTGTTCCTGTCCTTGCTGGAACGAAGTGAACTGGATTGGGAAACCACCCGCTTTCTCATAATAGAATGGGAATGCAGTAGGCGGAGCAGTTATATCCTTAGTTATCCAAACATCGTAAGTTTTGCCGGATTTGGTGTCTTTTGCAACCACTTTAGTACAATTGAAACCAGAGATTTGCTTGGTTTCGGTTCCCGGAGTAAAAGTGAATGTTGGCACTTTGCTCATGGCGTCTTCAATTTCGGCTGGTGTTGCAATACCGGCCTTTTTCATGCTGGCAACGGGAACGTCGAGTACAACTGCGAAGTAGTCGTGTTTGGCGTTGCTCAACACTTTAACATTAGCCGGGCCAACGGTCATCAGGATCGCAGCTGAATCGGCTGTGAAATAGTTTTTTACGTCAGCAGGTTGTCCTTGCACTTCCACACTATAGGCAACTACGCCTTGCGGGTAATTTTTTTGCGCGCTTGCGCTTAATGCAGTTGCTGTAAGCGCTATGCCCAGGGCAACGTTGAAAAATTTGATATTCATTTTGTAGGGTTTGTTTAGTACAATTTAGATTTTTATTAACTCGTATGCAAATTTTATTATTCTTTTATTGCTTTAGTTAGATACGGTGATCAATGAAATGTTACGTTTTAAAATTTTATAATTTGTGTTTTCGCGGCCGGCTTCTTCACTTAACCGGTTGATATAGGCATTGCTGTTACTGCCGTCGATTATCAATAAATTATAGTCAAAACTGTGATTTATAGCCGAAATACCGGTATGCGGATTGGATGTGATATACACAAAGTCGGTCTTTATTTTCGGCTGCAGCGCCATTTCTTCTAATTGAGTATTAATTAAATATATTTTTTTATCGCGGAATTGTATCAGTCCGTCTTTTTTGATGAAAGACTCTGTTTTGCAGTTTTGGTTTAATCCGATTATTTTGACGTTGCCCGTCCGGCTGCTGTCGAGATAAGGCTGAATGGCATAACGGTAAACTTTATCGGTATCTTTCAGATCGGTCACTACTATACCGTTATCACCGCTTTTAAAAACTATAGCCTTGTGCTTGTTGACATTCAGCCAGGCAATATTATTAGTTTGTACCGATCTTATCCTTTTAATACCAAAGCTTATACATAAAATCAAAGAACATATCGCCGCCAGTTGAATCCGTCTGAATTTTTTATCGTACAGAAAATAAAACAGGCAAATGATGATCACATACAATAACAGGTGTTCAATTGCTGTCAGCCATATTTTTGAAATAGTTGCAACGGGTAAATGCTGAACCCATGTTAAACCTTTGTTCATCAGCAGAATCGACCGCTCCAGCACGAATGCAATAGCCCTGGATAGATAAGGGATTTGCGGCAGCAGTAAAAGGGCTATCCCCGAATACATAATAACAGCCGTCGGAACAATGATAAAAATGTTGCTTACTAAAAAATAAACCGGGAACTGGTGAAAATAAAAGGCGCTCAATGGAAATGTAATAACTTGTGCGGCAATCGATACTGAAGTTATTGCCCAAAGTTTTTCAATCCATTTGTTCTTAAGTTTTACGAGATTATAAACTACCGGCTGAAAAACAATCAGCCCAAATACCGCAAGATAGGAGAGTTGGAAACCCACATCGGTTAGATAAAGCGGGTTATAAAGTAATAGCGCAAAAGCCGATACAGCAAGAATATTTAAGGAATTGATATACCGGTTGTAGGTTTTGCCGATAATAAACAAACTCAGCATCAACGCGGCCCGGCAAACAGGAGCAGAGAAGCCGGTAAGCATGGAATAATACCAGATCAGCGTTATAATGATAATCGATTTTAAAAGCTTACCATATTTAAACCTGTTCAAAAAGCCAAGCGTAAAGCTCAATAATAAATAAACTATACCCACATGTGCGCCCGAAACTGAAAGCACATGTACCGTGCCGGTTTTGGAATAGGCCTGCAGAACATCGTTACTCAGATCAGCCTTATAACCCAGGATCAGCGTCGATGCAACGGCGATGGCATCGGTATCGCGCATGTTATGTTTTAGTTTTTCAACAAATGCCTGTCTTAATTTAAGCGAATAGCTGATGATCGCATTCCCTTTATCCTTAGCCAGCACCCGGTATTGTCCCGGAAATAAAAATTCCTGGAAATGAATATTTTGATTGGCAAGGTATCTTTTGTAGTTGAACTCTGCCGGATTAAAAGGTTGATTTACTGTTGTATATTTTGCAGGTATCAGTAATACATCGCCATAATACAGCTTGCTATCAGTACTTTTTAAAGCGATCAATAAATTGCCGCTTGAAGTCGTTGTTTTGCCGTTATTTATATTGCCTTCAACGTTAACGGTAAACCTGACCCAGCCATTTTTCAAAACCGGCTCATTATTAATATGTCCGATAAGATATTGCGCCGGCGCTTTTGAAAAGTGATTCTTATTATTCAGTTCGTTATTGTTAATCAGGCAGATGCTTCCTGCGAGAAACAAGATCACAGCAATAAATAAACCGCCAATCCATCGGAATTTATGAAGATTAAACTGCTTATAAGCTAAATTAAGCGATATGAAGACGATGCTGACTGCAGCAAACGAAGCCACAAGCCAATTGCCGAATTCATCAAAAGGAAAAGCATAAGCCAAGCCAATGCCCAGCATAAATGGAATAAGAAGCAAAAAGAAAGGTAATTCTCCTTTGTGATTGGCGATCATAAGTTTAAGCGACCACTAATTACACGAATTTTTTCGAATTACACGAATGAGGACAAAAAGAATTAAACCATTAAGATTGCAACCGACGGATCAAAGAAATCGGTGAAATCAAACACAATCGGTGTAATCCCTTTTACAACTGGTCACGCACCTCTAACAGGAACTTTTTGAGGTTTTCCAAAGATTGGATAACGCGGACGCTATCCTTGGTATCGGCCATATTGTTTTTCAGGTAGTCTTTGGCGCCGTTAAGTGTATAGCCCTTATCACGGATCAAATGGAAGATGATCTTCAGGTTTTCAATATCCTCGGGAGTGAAGTAACGGTTGCCTTTTTTATTCTTTTTGGGCTGAAGAACATCAAACTCCTTCTCGTAAAATCTTATAAGCGATTGGTTTACATCAAACAGGATGGCCACCTCACCCATGGTGTAGTACATCTTGTTGATTTCCCGTTCTTTATATGGCATATGCAAATGTAATACTTTAATTGAAATTTCGAAATTCGGATGTTCGATTTCGGATTTAATTATTGCTATGTATCAACTCAATAAATTCGAAATTGAAAATTCGACATCCGAAATCTTATCTTTGCCTCATGACAGCTACTGAAATTCGCAAAGCTTTTCTCGATTTTTTTGTTTCTAAAGGTCACGTAATTGTGCCTTCTGCGCCTATTGTGATTAAAAACGACCCTACCCTGATGTTCACCAACGCCGGGATGAACCAATTTAAGTCATTGTTTTTAGGTGAGGAAGCGCCGAAGTCTCCCCGCGTGGCGGATACGCAGCGCTGTTTACGTGTGTCGGGCAAGCATAACGATTTGGAGGAGGTAGGTATCGATACCTATCACCACACTATGTTCGAGATGCTGGGCAACTGGAGCTTTGGCGATTATTTCAAGAAAGAGGCTATTGCGTGGAGCTGGGAGCTGCTTACCGAAGTTTATAAAATAGAAAAAGACCGGCTATACGTTACGTATTTTGAGGGCGACGAAAAGGAAGGTCTGGAAAAGGATACCGAAACGCTTAATTTCTGGAAGGAATTTGTAAGCGAAGCCAATATCCTCCCCGGAAATAAAAAAGACAATTTTTGGGAAATGGGCGAAACCGGCCCCTGCGGACCAAGTTCGGAGATCCATTACGATAATAGGCCCGACAGCGAGCGTAAACTCGTAGATGGCGCATCGCTCGTAAACGGTGATCATGACCAGGTAATAGAGATATGGAATAACGTATTCATGCAGTTTAACCGCCTGAAAGACGGTTCGTTACAGCCGTTACCTGCCAAACACGTGGATACGGGAATGGGCTTTGAGCGTTTGGTAAGGGTACTACAGGGTAAGACGTCTAATTATGATACTGATGTATTTACCCCGCTCATTGATTTCATTGCTCAAAAGAGCGGTAAAACCTACAACAGTGCTGCTAAACCCGGTGAAGAAGGTTGGAATGAAGCCGTTGCCATGCGCGTTTTGGCCGATCACGTCCGTGCAATCAGTTTCACTATAGCTGACGGGCAACTTCCATCGAACAATAAAGCAGGTTATGTAATACGACGAATTTTGCGTAGAGCAGTTCGTTATGCCTATCAATACTTACGCATAAAAGAGCCATTTATCAATAAATTGGTGCCAGTGCTGGCAGAACAATTTAAAGACGTATTTGACGGACTTTGGGATCAAAAAGACTTCGTGCAAAAAGTCGTTTTAGAAGAAGAATCGGCATTTTTAAGAACCCTTGAAAATGGTTTAGACAGATTTGATCACGCTAAGGTCGCTGCCATAAATGGAGTAATTAGCGGAGAAGCTGCATTTGAACTTTCAGATACTTTCGGCTTTCCGTTGGACTTAACAGAGCTTATGGCTCGAGAGGCTGGATTATCTGTTGACACTGGAGGATATCAAAAAGCTCTCCAAGCCCAAAAAGACCGCTCCCGCGCTGCCACCGCTATCGATACCGGCGACTGGGTTGTATTAAAAGAAGTTGACACCGTTGAGTTCACCGGCTACGATGAACTGGAAACCATAGCCCATATAGTAAAATACCGGAAAGTAAAGGCAAAAGGCACCGAGCAATTCCAGATTGTGTTAGATAAAACACCTTTCTACGCTGAAAGCGGCGGCCAGGCAGGTGATAAGGGCGAACTGGTATTCCCTGATGGAGAGATCATTTACGTAACCGATACCAAAAAGGAGAACGGCCTCATCGTACATTTTACCGATAAGCTGCCGCAGGATATTGATGATGCCTTAACTGCCATTGTTGATCCGCAACTGCGCAGCCGTACCAATAGCAATCACAGCGCTACGCACTTGCTGCACGCGGCAATGAAACAGGTATTGGGAACACATGTTAACCAAAAAGGGTCGCTGGTAAACGCCGATTACCTGCGCTTTGACTTCTCGCACTTCGCAAAGGTGACCGACGAGGAACTGGCACAGATAGAAGCTATTGTTAACCAAAAGGTACGCGAAAATATCCCGTTGAAAGAGGAACGAAGCGTACTTTATGCCGAGGCTATCAGCAGTGGCGTAACCGCCCTGTTCGGCGAGAAGTACGGCGAATACGTACGCGTGATCACTTTTGACGATGAATTCAGCAAGGAGCTTTGCGGCGGCACGCATGTTAAAGCCACCGGGCAAATTGGCTTCTTTAAGATCGTGAGTGAAAGCGCGGTTGCAGCCGGTGTACGTCGTATCGAGGCCATTACCGGCGTAGGCGCAGAGCAATACATTATCGAACAAAATAAACTGGTTCAGCAATTGAAGGAACTGCTGAAAAACCCGAAAGATATTTCCAAAAGCATCAACGATTTGCTGGAAGAAAACACTAAACTCAAAAAAGAGATCGAAAAATCAGTATTGGAAAAATCAGCCGGACTGAAAAATGAGTTGGCTCAGAAAGCAGAAAACATCGGAGGTGTCAACTTCATTGCTCAAAAAGTGAAACTACCCAACGCCGACGCAATCAAAAATTTGGCTTACCAAATAAAGGGTATTGTTGACAACCTTTTCCTCGTTCTCGCCGCAGATATCGACGGCAAGCCATCATTAACCGTTATGATCGCCGAAAACCTGGTGAAAGAAAGGAATCTCAACGCCGGTGCAATCATACGTGAACTGGCTAAAGAGATCAAAGGTGGGGGCGGCGGTCAGCCATTCTTTGCAACAGCAGGCGGCAGCGATGTAGGCGGATTGGATAATGCGCTGTTAAAGGCAAAAAGTTTTATCGCTTAAATATTCAGACTTACGGAGTTTTTAAAACTTCGTAAGTCTTCGCAATCGCGTCTCCTTTTGTAACGTCGCCTATAAATCCCCCGTCACAAATAGATTCTCTGCCCCGCCATTTTTCCTTAACAGCATGAAATGCGATCGTACCGCCATGTGCAGCGGGTAGGAACGGTACGGCAAATTGTATTTCAGCGCATACTTTTTAATAATCGGCGTAATAACCGGATAATAGGTATGTGCAACAGCCGGAAAAAGATGATGTGCCACATGGTGGTTAAAACCGCCGAACAGGATATTGGCCAGCTGGCTTTCGGTACTGAAATCTTTAGTGGCGGTGATCTGGTACACCGCCCACGTGGTATCTATCTTACCATCTTCGGGCGGTAGCGGAAACTGCGCATCTTCATCGGCATGGGTTGACAGTAACGCCATAATGCCGAAAGCGCTGGCTGTAAAGTGCATCACCAAAAACGCCAGCAACACATTATACCATGGCTGATCTAAAATAATCATCGGCACCACCAGCATAAAAGTGAGGTTAAGTGCCTTGGTTATAAAAAGCTTGGCATATTCGCCTTTAGGGATGGTGACTATCCGTTTCAGGTAATTATCTTTCGTTCCGTAAAAATCTTTAAAGTCGCGTACAAAAAGCCAGTTGAGCGTGTAGAAGAAATAAAGGAACCACATATAAATGTGCTGGTAACGGTGAAACCCGAACCACCTGCTTTCGGGAAATATGCGCACCAGGCCGCTTTGCTTTACGTCGATGTCCCAATGCTGCATATTGGGATAGGGGTGATGCAATACCAAGTGCCGTTTCTTCCATACAAAACTGTTACAGCCAAAAACCTCTAAAAGGTTGGTTAAATATTCATTGTGTTTCCGCTTTTCGAATATAGCGCCGTGAGCCGCATCGTGAAAAGCATTCAGAAAAGCCAGGATAATGCTTATTCCCGTCAGTATATAAAAAGTAAACAGCAGTCTCAAATTATCTCCGAACATCAGTATACATCCGTAAAAAATAAAGAAAAGCGCCACGCAAAACAGCGATTTAAATATTATCTCCCGGTGATACCGTTTATTATTTAATACAGTCTCCTGTACCTCCCGGTGCAGTTCCTGGTAAAAGTCGTCGCTCCCGGCTTTTTTAAATACCGGTTTTATCAAGGTCTCAGCGTTCATAATAGGTAGATGTTGCCTAAAAATTACGTTTAAAACACTGGACCAAGCGGCCCGGTTTTTACGAGTTTTGATTTCTGACCATACCATTACAAACAACGTGCACGAATGATAACGGATGTTTATTTTAATGTCAACTTAATAAGTAATAACGTTATATTTGGGCGTAATTAGGGGGTAAAGCATCGCCGCATTTTAGTTTTATATGACAAGTTTTACAGCCGCTATAGGTGAAAAATATGAGTTAGTTGTAGGGTTAGAGGTTCACGCGCAATTATCCACTTTAAGCAAGGCATTTTCTTCAGATTCGGCTACGTTTGGCGCCGGCCCGAACGAGCACATCAGCGCTATTACATTGGGGCATCCCGGTACACTGCCGCGGCTCAACAAAAAGGCGGTGGAGTACGCCGTTAAAATGGGAATGGCCTGCAACTGCACTATCAATCTTAAAAATACCTTTGCCCGTAAAAATTATTTTTATGCCGATCTGCCGAAAGGCTACCAGATAACGCAAGACCAGATGCCTATTTGTTTAGGCGGATGGGTGCAGGTAAAACTCGCAGAAGGCACCACAAAGAACATCGCCATACACCATATTCACCTGGAGGAAGACGCGGGCAAAAGCATGCACGATCAGCATCACGCCGATTCATTGATCGATCTGAACAGGGCAGGAGTTCCGCTCATTGAGATCGTAACTGAGCCCGATATGCGCAGCGCCGAGGAAGCCGGACAGTTTTTGACCGAGATCCGCAAGCTGGTGCGTTATATAGATGTATGTGATGGCAATATGGAAGAGGGCAGCCTGCGCTGCGATGCCAATATCTCTGTACGCCTTAAAGGACAAACAACTTACGGCAACCGCTGCGAAGTGAAAAACCTTAACTCTATCCGCAATGTGCAGCGCGCCATTGAACATGAGTTTGAGCGCCAGGTGACCATTATAGAAAATGGCGGCTGTATCGACCAAAATACACTGAACTTTAATGCCGATACCGGCGAAACATCGGTGCTGCGTTCAAAGGAGGAAGCGAACGATTACCGCTATTTCCCGGAACCTGATCTGACGCCGTTAGCTTTAACACAGGATTACCTGAATAAGATCAAAGCAACCATGCCCGTGCTTCCCGGCGTATTGTACAAAAAATATGTAGACGAGTTGGGGCTTTCGGAATATGATGCCGGCGTAATTACTGCCGATAGGGATACGGCTCTTTATTTTGAGGAACTGATAGCCAACACCGGCAATTATAAAGCCGCTGCCAACTGGCTGATGGGTGCCGTGAAATCATACCTTAATGATACTGGTGTTTCGATCAGTGAATTTGCGTTAAAAGCTGTAAACTTGGCTGGTTTGATACAACTGGTAGATTCCGGAAAGGTGAACAATTCAGTTGCGGCGCAAAAGCTGTTTCCTGCGCTGATAAAAGACAGCACTAAAACAGCAGCAGAATTGGCAACGGAGCTAAACCTGCTGATCAGCGCTGATAATAACGATGTAAGCCGCTTTATACAGGACGCCATTGCCAAATATCCCGATAAAGTAATAGAATACCGCAAAGGAAAAAAAGGTGTTTTAGGTTTGTTTATGGGCGAGATCATGAAAAGTTCGAAAGGTAAGATCGATCCGCAAAAAACAAATCAGTTATTAATAAAAGAACTGGAGGCTAAATAGGCGACCGGGACTCCGCAAAATAAAACAATGAAGGGTGAAAGGTTTTAGCAATTATGCCGACTAACCCGCAACTCATAGTAGATTATCTAAATGAAAAAGACTTCATTATTCAGCATCATAGCCCTTGCGTTATTTGCATTAGCATCGTGTAAAGACAAAACAGCTTTCAAATTGAGCGGTACGGTAGATCATCCCGGCAGTTTAAAAAAAGTTTACCTGCTGGCAATAGACAGCTCACAATTGGCCGTTGTAGATTCTGCCAACCTTAGCGAGCAGGGTAAATTTGAGTTTAAGCACGCTGCGCCTTATGAAAGCCTGTTTATGATTCGTCTCGGTAGCGCGGTTTTTGATATGATCGCAAAAAATGGCGATGATATTTCGTTCAAAACCGATCTTGCCGATAAAAACAATGATTACACGATAACCGGCTCCCCCGAATCGGATAAGATGAAGGAGTTTGACAAAATAAGGAACGGTTACCTGAACGAACGGACAAAAATTGCAGAGGCGTATGATAGTGCGGCACAGGCCTTAGGCAAATCGACCGATTCGTTGATAGCGGTTTACCGGCCGAAGTATTTAAAAAACGCAGCCGATTTAAGTGAGGCCAGCCTGAAGTTTGCAAATGATAACCTTAATTCTATCAGCGGCTTTTATGCTGTTGCGATGCTGGAAGATCCGGCCAAGTACGAGCAACAGGTAATTGCCTATACAGATAAGATTAAAGGTAAATTTCCGGACAACCAGATCGTACAGCGGTACATCAAAGGGATGGAAGAAATAAAGCCGATCTCTATCGGTCATAAAGCGCCTGATTTTACCGTTGCCGGTGTTGATGATAAGCCGATTAAACTATCTGATTATAAAGGCAAATACCTGATGATTGACTTCTGGGCATCATGGTGTGTTCCTTGTCGCCAGGAAAATCCGAATGTAGTTAAGCAGTATGCCAAATTCCATCCGCTTGGGTTAAATATATTGGGTATTTCGCTTGATCAGGATAAGGCAAAATGGAAACAAGCTATCGATGCAGATAAATTAACGTGGTCGCATGGTTCGGATCTGAAAAATTTTGAGGGGCCTACAGAAAGATTATTTCATATCGAATCTATACCATCTAATTTTATTATCGATCCTAACGGAATCATCGTGGCAAAGAATATCACCGGTACCGATCTTGAAGAATTTTTAAATAAGACGTTCAGTAAATCTCAATAAAACGTTAAAATAAAGTAACATTTAACAATTTGTTAATATATCTTTAACTATTAGCTTTAATTGACCGCCTACTTTTACGCAAAAATTCAACTTCACCTGCATGAGTAGTTCTAACAAACAAAAGATCCTGATAGTTGACGATGAGCCCGATATCCTGGAGCTGATTGAATATAATCTGAAGAAAGAGGGCTACCAGGTTTTCCTGGCGCGAAATGGTCAGGAAGCGGTTGCCGAAGCAAAACGCTCATTACCCGATCTGATCGTTCTTGACATTATGATGCCAAAAATGGACGGTATCGAGGCTTGCCGCATTATGCGCACCATGCCCGAGTTTAAAAATACCTTTATGGTTTTCTTAACCGCCCGCAGTGAGGAGTATTCAGAAATTGCCGGTTTTAACGTTGGTGCCGATGATTATATTGCCAAGCCAATTAAGCCGCGCGCTTTGGTTAGTCGTATCAATGCTATCCTGCGTCGTAATGCCCCTGCAGAAGATGTAACCGACAACAAACTGGAAATCGGCGACCTTGTGATCGACCGCGAAGCCTACCTGGTGTTCAAAAAAGGCCAGAAAGTAGTTTTAGCCAAAAAAGAATTTGAATTGCTGTATCTGCTGGCGTCAAAACCCGGAAAGGTTTATACCCGCGAGGTGATCCTGAAAAATATTTGGGAGGATTCGGTAGTGGTTACTAACCGTACTATCGACGTACATATCCGTAAACTTCGCGAAAAATTGGGCGACGACTGCGTTGCTACAGTAAAAGGGGTAGGATATAAATTCGAAGCCTGATTGAAAATTGATATAAAATAAAACGGGCCGTGCATTTTTGCATGGCCCGTTTTATTTTGGAGAAAGCGTCAGCTTAATGAGCTGTTGTAGTTTTCTTTTTGGCAGTTGATGCCTTCGTTGCAACAGCCTTTTTAGCTTTGGTAGTATCAGCTTTAGCTTTTGCAGTCACTTCCTTAACTTTTTTATCGGCCTTGGCTTTTATGTCAGCCGCTGCTTTTTTTGCTTTTGCAGTTTCGTCTTTTGCCTTAGCTGTAGCGGCTTTAACTTTGGTATCTGCTTTTGCCTTTACTTTTGCAGCTGCTGTTTTAGCCTGGGTTGTTGCCCCGGCGGTTTTGCCGGCAACGGTGCGTTTAGCAGCACTCGTTTTCCTGGTAGCAGTAGTTTTTTTGGCCGTCACCGATTTTTTTATATCATCGAATTTGTCTTCGGCTGCTTCTTTTACGTCTTCGGCTTTTTCTTTGGTTCCATCCCAAAATTCTTCAATCGTTTCTTTAACCCTCTCGAAAAATCCTTTTTCTTCAGGTTTGGTTGAATTTGTACTCATGGTAGTTTTTATAGATTAGATGTTCTGTTTGAGTTAGACAAATACTATTCCACGCTTTAGATAATGTTAGAATGGCATCATTAGGCGAATATAAAAGCTGAAATTGTATATTATTAAGGACGATTTTTTGACCAACAAACTTAAAATATAACCGTATTTTTGCCGGTTATATAACAGTATATGAAGACGCCGAAATTTGCCGACCTGATTTTGTTTGAGGATGATGACGTAATAGTAGTAAACAAACCCCCGTTTATCAGTTCGCTCGATGAGCGCGAGGGTGGTGAGGTAAATATGCTGCGTTTGGCTAAACAATATAGCGACGATGCACAGATCTGCCACCGCCTCGATAAAGAGACTTCAGGCGCATTGATCGTCGCCAAAAATCCGGAAGCTTATCGTACGATTTCCATCCAGTTTGAAAAACGACAGGTTAAAAAGGTGTATCATGCAATTATCGATGGTACCCATGTATTCGAGAATTTACTGGTCGATCTTCCTATCCTCAATACCGGCAAAGGCAATGTGAGCATTAGCCGTCAGGATGGCAAGCGCGCCGAGACCTGGTTCCAATCATTAAAGTACTTTAAACATTATACCCTGGTTGAATGCCGACCGGTTACCGGCCGGATGCACCAGATCCGTATTCACCTCGCTACACAGAAAGCCTCAATAGCGGGGGATGAGATGTATAAAGGCCAACCTGTCTTTCTTTCTAAGATCAAGCGCAAATACCATTTAGGTAAAGACCAGGAAGAGCAGCCCATCATGAAGCGATTTGCCCTGCATGCTTACGAGGTAAGCTTTAAACTTCCCAACGGAAATGACATTACCATTCATGCGCCTTATCCCAAGGATTTCGATACCCTGCTGAAACAGCTCGAAAAGTTTGATATGTAACGTGGCGTTTGACTTATAAGATAATATTTTTTCATCGCCTGAGGTTCAATAACTTAAGTGCTAAATATTTTTTTTAATTAATTATCAACGTTTGTAACTTATTGTCCGTATTATCAGTATAAAACCACTTGTATGCCCGGATTACCTATTATTTGGAATTCTTATAAGATTTTAACCCATCCGGCGGCAGGAATTATAATATCTGCAATATTACTGCAGTAAACCAATTTGAATACTGACGGAATGCCGAAGAAAGTAACCTGCATACTTCTGTTCTTCATCTGCTTCATCTTAAAGGCGAATGCAGAAGCGCCTGTCATAAATGTCAATAGCCTCAACTCTATTCTGAAGATCGGGGACCATACCGAAAGGCAAAAGAAACTGGTTAGTTTCATCAAAACATGCATCCTGGCGTCCAGGCCGGATAGCCTTATCGCCACCAAAAACAACCTGAATCAGCTATTCAGCCGTCTTCATATCGAGAATTCCGATGCATTTGCACATTTCACTGAGGCTATGTATCAGCGGAAACTGACACACATGGACGAAGCCGAGGCGGCCATGATACAGGCCATAAAAACGGCAGGTAAAGACGGCGATCATTTCCTGATGTATTCTTTTTTGAGTCATCTGGCATTTATCCAAACCGATGAAGGTAATGCTATCGAAGCGGTGACCAATTACGGCCTCGCCAAAAAAGAAGCCCAGCATCTGAAAGACCCGCATTTGCAGCTGCAGCTGAACATTAACATGTCTGACATTTATTATAAAAGTAACTTTTATAATCAATCTCTTTCTTACCTGAATCAGGCCGATGAGCTTGCCCAAAAATATGCGCCGGGCGATGTGCATATCTATAAGCTGATCTACTACAATAAGGCTGAGAATTTTTTCAGGATGAATAAGCCTGATTCGCTGAAGCTGTATCATGATAAGTTGATGGCCATAAAGGACAACAGTATTTACAAGCTTTATACTTATCAAAAAAGGACTGAGTATTATTTATACCTGTTGCAATACGAATTTAAAAAGGCGACAACGCTGATCAAAAGCCTGCAAACAGATTCCTTATATAAATATAACGACCAGGATCAGCAAAATCTTGCGGATGCCTATTTTAATGGCGGTAAGCCCGATTCGGCGGTAAGAATTATCAATGAATTGCTGGAAGAGCCTTTGGAACTGAATCATCCTGAAATTAAATACCACCTTTATAAAGTACTCGGTCAGATAGCCGAAAGCCGTCACGATCATCAGAAGGCGGCCTTAAATTTTAAACTCTCACTCGAACAGGCTGAAGACATTCTGAACCGCCTTACCCAGGTAGGTACGCTATCATCACAAATAAAAATCGACGAAATAGAAGGTTCATACATGCAGAAAGACGAAACCTATAAACGGGAACGCATCTATATGATATTTGCCGTTGTGGTGTGCTTTCTGATCGTTATTATATTGACGATGTTTTATCAGAGCGGCAAACAAAAACGACATTTTCAAAAGCTGTTATTTACCGCTCAGAAAGAAGAACTGGCCTTTATCAATTCTCATGAAGTAAGAAAACACCTGTCGAACATAATGGGTATCATTGACGTGATCAAGCACAGTGATGACCGTGAGAAGAATACCGGCAGTTTGAGGAACATTTACTTTGCTCGGCCGTCAGCATGGATATGGCTATAAAAAATATCTCGGCCAAACTTGACGAACAAATACCTGATACGCATGACTTCGCAATTGTTTCCGCCCTCAAAAACTGAAACAGACAAAGCCTACGAAGAAATAAAGACCAGCGGGGTGTTATCCTGATATAATAAACTTACGAAGTTTTTAAAACTTCGTAAGTTTTAAACGGCATAAAAAAGGCGCAGTAAAACCCGCGCCTATAGTGTCCTAATCAGTCTGCTCTCCAGCCTCTAATCTCTGATTTTAAGTGTTATATCCCAAAATCTTCAATACCTGTTTACTGTTCTGTTCCTCGCCGAATACTTCGAAATTAAACGTCTCGTCGCGGTTGCGGCGGATGATCACATGTTTAGGCGAAGGCAGCAGGCAATGATGAATACCGCCGTAGCCGCTTAGTACTTCCTGATAGGCGCCTGTATTGAAAAAGCCCAGGTATTGTACCTTACGGGTTTTTGGCATAAACACGCTGTTCATGTGCGCTTCCTGGTTGTAATAATCCTGACCGTCGCAGGTAATACCGCCAAGGTTAACGCGCTCGTATTCGCTGTCCCAGTTGTTGATAGGCAGCAGGATATATTTTTGGTTCAGTGCCCAAACATCCGGCAGGTTGGTGATGAACGATCCATCCAGCATTAGCCACCTTTCGCGGTCGTTCTGTTGTTTGCGGCCCAATACTTTGTATAATATGCCTGATGCTTCTGCAACGGTGTATTTACCAAACTCGGTAATGATATCCGGTTCTTCGGTATCGTTATCTGCGCAGATCTCTTTAATACGGCTAACGATCTCGTTGATCATGTACTCGTAATCAAAATCGAAAACCAGCGAGTCTTTAAAAGGCATACCGCCGCCGATATCGAGCGTATCCAGGTGCGGGTTGATCTTTTTGAACTTGCAGTATAACGTTACATATTTCTCCAACTCGTTCCAGTAATACGGCGTATCCGAAATACCGGAATTGATAAAGAAATGCAGCAGTTTCACCCTGAAATTAGGGTTGCCCTCAATTTTGTTATAGTAAAAGTCGATGATGTCTTCCAGGCGGATCCCTAAACGTGAGGTATAGAACTGCGAGTCAGGCTGTTCTTCCGCAGCGATACGGATACCGAGGTTACATGGGGTATCCATCTCGATCTCGTCATCATACAGGTTAAATTCCTCTTTGTTATCCAGTACCGGAATGATGTTCTTAAAACCATCATGCAGCATGTCGACAATGTATGTTTTGTACTGGAACGTTTTAAAGCCGTTGCAGATAACGGTGATATCTTTGGTTACGGCGCCTTTTTTCTCCAAAGCGTCGATCATCGGCATATCGAAAGCCGACGACGTTTCGAGGTGAATTTCATTTTTGAGCGCTTCTTCCACGATATGCCTGAAATGCGAGCTCTTGGTGCAATAGCAGTACTTGTAACTACCGCGATAATTGTTCTTAACAATGGCCTGCTGAAACAGTAGTTTTGCCTGCTGTATCTTCTTCGAGATCATGGGCAGATAAGTGAACCGCAAGGGGGTGCCATACGTCTCTATCATCTCCATAAGATTGAGGTCGTTGAAATATAATTCGTCCTCAATTATCTCAAAACCATCCTGCGGAAAGCCAACGCTAAGGTCAAGAAATTCTTCGTAACTCTGCATCTTTTAAAATTTTGGCAAATGTAATTTTTAAACGGTATAATGTATTATTTGTTAGCAGAAAATTTATAGTAGAAATGTAAATAAGACAGGTTGAATGCTATTAGTTTATAATTACTTAAAATTTGTTTAATCCTTATGCAATTTGCATAATTATTCATTTCACAGGATTGTGATAATAGAGGTATATATAAACATGTCTTGCCGGAAAAATTTACTGGTTCGTTAACGGCAAATGCACTTCGGCCATCATACAACGGGCACTACCACCGCCATTGGTCTCGATGGTGCTGATGTCTGAATAAATCAGTTTGCCATATTTTTCAAGTAATGAGCGCTGTTCACTGGTCAATGCGTCATACGCTGCTTTCGACATGACGATCAGCGTCTCATCTTCTGCATTCCTGATCTCCAGCATATTCCCGGCGAAATGGTTCATCTGGTCAAATGAAATGCCGATAATTTCCTTTTGGGTTGATTCCAGGGATTCTTTAACAACAACCCGCTCATGCGGATTGGGAATACTATCAAGGCAGATCACAGCGAACTTACTGCCTACGCACATCAGTACATTGGTATGGTAAATGGCCTTGCCTTTTTCGTCCACTGCGTCGAAGGCTACGGGGGTGAAGCCTGCGTTCTCACAAAACAAATCTAAAACCTCGCGACTGGTTCGTGGTGAAAGACAGGCATACGCTATCTTATTTTCCCGGTCGAGCACCATGCTGCCGGTGCCCTCCAAAAACTTACTATCGTGCTCAAACCGGCTCAGGTCGATCACATGCTTTACAGAGAATTCATTTTCCAGGCGGCTGATAATATCCTCTCTCCGCTCCAAACGACGGTTCTCGGCCTGCATCGGGTACAGGAATACACCACCGTCGGCATGAAACGAAACCCAGTTATTCGGAAATATCGAATCTGGGGTATAGGGTTCCGGCGTATCCTCAATCACGGTAACATCCACACCATTGCTGCACAGTGTAGCCACCATACGGTCAAACTCCTGCCGGGCCTTTTCGTTGACATTGTCTTTCGCCGCATTGCGGTTCTGAAAAGCATTGCTGCCCGCAGTTTCTTCATTAAACCCGAAATTCACCGGGCGGATCATCAATATGTGGGAAGTGGATTGGTTGTTGTTGGTGTTCATAGTTCATAGTTCATAGTTCATAGCCGAATGACTCATGTTCAAATTGCAGCTGCTATGAACTATGAACCATCAACTATAAACTAATTACAAAATAGCGTCTCTCTGCAACGGCATGCTCATGCAATGGAATCCGCCGCGTGCGCGTGATAGTTCTGCCGATGGCATCAGGATCAGCGTATCCTTTACATCTTCAGGATTAAGCGTTCCGGCTTCAAATTGTTTCAGCAGGTCGGCAACTTTTATAATGGTGAAGCCTTTTTCCTTAAAGGCCTCTACTGTTTTATCGTTACGGTCGTAGCCTAAAACCACACCTTCTTTCAAGGCCAGCAGGTTGCAGGAGTCGGTCCATTGCTCACGCGAGTTATAGGGGAAAATATCACCGCCGGAATAAATAAATTCCGTTTTATCCGGGCTTTCCAGGTCCTTTTCGCTGATATTGGCCAGCAGTTCCTCGATGGTATTAAAGATCTTGGTTTTTTTATCCTTTCTGAATTGGATAATATCAACCTTATCCTTTGTTTTTTTATCGGTGAACCATGATATCGGCTCTTCCATATCAATCGGGCTTTCCGTGATCGATAACGACCGCAGCAGCACCCACATATTGCGCTTAACCTGTGTGAAAATGGTGTCGATGTGCATATAATCTCGCTTGTGCGGAATCTTCACAACGGTTACCTTCTTCACTACATCGTTCTGAAACAACAGTTTGATGGCCTCATTGGCGCCACTGGCCGAAGTACGTTCACTGCACCCAATGATCAAATGCTGCGGACTAACCATCATCACATCACCACCTTCAAGCGTTGTTTTTTGCTCATTATCCTCGCCGGGCCTTAAAAAATGCTGAACCGTTTCCGGTATCTCCAATATGTTATTACGGTAAGCGGCAAACAGGGGATGGTTAAAGAATATATAACGCGCCAGTAGGGTTTCCCGCGCACGTGCCTTTTTTGCAGGTTTATTCAGCAGCATGTAGTTATTGATCGCCACGCCGATGTCCCTCGAAAAGATCAGGTTAGGGATAGGAGCGAAAATCATTTCATTCTTGTTCAGCGAGCCGGATATAATAATCTTGGCCAATTCGGCAGGTGCAGTCTCAATTAACTGTGTTTGCAGGTGATAGTTACAGCCCTCAATGGCACATACCGATGCTACCAGTTTTTTGCGGATGTCGGAATCTTCCAGGATATTTTCAAGCAGGCTCTGGATCTCTATTACGCGGTTCGAGGCATGGAAATTTTTATCGTCAGGCTTATAGAACGAACGGCCGTTTTTTTCAGCATCTATCTCGGCAAGTTTTCCTTTTATTTTAGCAGGGTCCAGGAAATACATGAGCAGCTTAACGTAATAATCATATTCGTTTTTGCGCATGGTATCCAGGTGTACAATGTCTTCAAAAAGCCAGTCCTGCGCTTTTGAGGGTACTACTTTACCCAGGCCATTGTCTGGACTATGGATCAATAAAGCACGAAGGGTGCCGATTTCGGATGTTACATCTAATTTAAAGTCTTTATTGCTTAACGTCATAAATAGGTCAGTAGTTAGCAAAGTTAGTCTGAAAAGTCGGGAAAGCCAGTAAAGTCGGGAAGATATTTGTATAAGTCCGAAAGTCGGGAAAGTCAGTAAAGTCCGAAAGACAGTGCTGGTTAGTTTGTGGATATTACCGGTAGATGTCTTTTCAGACTCTCCGGACTTTACTGACTTTCCCGACTTAATTCCCTATTTTTGCACAATGAATTTTATTGTTGACGCTACCGTTAAAGCTGTTAAGCATTTATATAATACCGATATTATCGCTGCCGACATCAACCTCCAGGAAACCCGCAAAGAGTTTGAAGGCCAGGTTACCATAGTCACATTTCCTTTTACCAAATTCTCCAAAAAATCACCCGAACAAACCGGCACTGAAATAGGGGAGTTCCTCCGGAATGAACTGAAGGAAGTTGCTGCTTTTAACGTGATTAAGGGTTTTTTAAATCTTTCGATCTCCGATGAATATTGGATTGGTCAGCTCTATAATGAAATTCTGCCTGATGATTTTGCCATTATTCCATCTAACGGCAAAAAGGTAATGGTGGAATATTCGTCGCCAAATACCAATAAGCCGCTGCACTTGGGGCACGTGCGTAATAACCTGTTGGGCTTTTC
Organism: Mucilaginibacter sp.; assembly: GCA_036569325.1. Classification (GTDB taxonomy): domain Bacteria; phylum Bacteroidota; class Bacteroidia; order Sphingobacteriales; family Sphingobacteriaceae; genus Mucilaginibacter. The sequence goes on from DATCQV010000132.1 coordinate 26,438, forward strand.
TGTTGCGGAGATATTAGCTGCCGCCGGTTACGACGTTATCAAAGTCAACCTCGTTAACGACAGGGGCATTCACATCTGTAAATCGATGCTGGCCTGGCAAAAGTTCGGTAACGGCGAAACGCCGGAATCGACCGGAATGAAAGGCGATCATTTAGTTGGAAAATACTATGTTGCCTTTGATAAGGAATATAAGAAACAGATAGACGAACTTAAAGCCGAAGGGCAAACTGAAGACGAGGCCAAGAAAAATGCGCCTGTTATCAAAGAAGCGCAGGAAATGCTTCAAAAATGGGAAGCCGGCGACGAGGAAGTGATCTCGCTGTGGAAAACCATGAACAACTGGGTTTATACCGGTTTTGCCGAAACCTACAAAAAGCTGGGTGTAAGCTTCGATAAATTCTATTACGAATCAGATACCTATTTATTAGGAAAAGATATTATTGAGGAAGGTCTTGAAATGGGTGTGTTCTTCAGAAAGGAAGATGGCTCCGTTTGGATTGATCTTACTGCCGAAGGCCTTGATGAGAAACTGGTGCTCCGTTCTGACGGTACCTCGGTTTACATTACCCAGGATATGGGAACCGCACAGTTGAAGTATAATGATTACCACATGGATAAATCTATCTATGTGGTAGGGAATGAACAGGATTATCACTTTAAGGTGTTATTCCTGATACTGCAAAAATTAGGCAAGGCAGGCGCTGATAGTTTATTCCACTTGTCGTATGGCATGGTCGACCTGCCGTCGGGCAAAATGAAATCACGTGAGGGAACGGTTGTAGATGCCGACGACCTGATTGACAGTATGGAACAAACTGCCAAAGAACACACGGAAGCTATGGGCAAGGTAGCCGACTTTAGCGCAGAAGAAAAAGAAGCGCTTTACCATACCATAGGCATGGGGGCTTTAAAATATTTTCTGCTGAAGGTAGATCCCAAAAAACGCCTGTTATTCAATCCCGAAGAATCGGTGGACTTCCAGGGGCACACAGGGCCTTTTATTCAATACACGCATGCAAGGATCAGATCGGTATTAAATCGTGCCAAAGCGGAAAACGGCGCAGCAAAGGCCCAAAGCATTGCCGCAGAAGAACGTGACCTGATTGTGTTGTTAACGCAATTCCCGGCTATAATTAAAGCTGCTGCCGATAGCTATAGCCCGGCTATTATAGCTAATTATGTTTACGAAGTAGCCAAAACATACAATAAGTTCTATCATGAACTTTCCATATTGCAGGCCGAAGATGAAACAGCGAAACAGTTCAGACTGAAGTTATCTGAAGCATCAGGAAAAGTGATTAACAGGGGAATGACGCTGCTTGGTATAGAAGTGCCCGAAAGGATGTAAGATAAGCCCCGGCCCCCTAAAGAGGAAGTAAAATATAAAACGCCGCTTGTTCGTTACAAAGCGGCGTTTTTGTTTCACCTTTAGGGGGTTAGAGGGCCGGGCTTTTATCTCCAATGTCCTTTATGCCATGAATAGCCACGGCTGGTGTGGCTCCATGAGCCGCGTACATAAGTACGGCCTGCTCTCGGCCTTGCCCAGTATCCTCTTCTGTAAACATATCTGCCACCGCTGTAGCCCCAGTCGCCGTCAACCCACACCGCACCGGCGTATGGCGCAACCGGTCTTTCATAAACCGGTTCAACCGGCTGATCGGCTACATAGTACTCTCCTGAACATGAACCCAGGAATAATGAACCCGCCAAAGCGGCCATTAATCCTATTTTTGATATTGTTTTCATAGGGATATAAATTAAATAATAGATATAGACAATAGTCATACCAAAAGGTTTGATCTACCGGCAAAACAAAAAAGCCACGTCAATCTAAACATGACGTGGCTTTTTCTCTCCTGTCTTTCGGACTTTCCCGACTTTCCCGACTTTCGGACTACCCTAATCCCCGTCCTGCGTGGTAAACTGGTAGGTTTCGGTATTGCCCACCGGCAGGTCGGATATGGCGCCGCGGTTAAGCTGCCACCAGAAACGCAGACGTGGTTTTTCGCGATTGCCTATCTCGTTCATCGAATCGGCGTCATAAAGCCTTCCATTCACCATCACATATTTAATATTGGCGCTATTGTGAATGTCGTCAAGTGGGTTAGCATTCAATATAATCATATCCGCCAACTTACCTAATTCCAGTGAGCCGATCTCTTTATCCATGCCTAAATAACCCGCGCCATTGATGGTAGCACAGCGCAACGCCTGCATAGGCGACATCCCGCCCTGTGCCAGCATCCAAAGTTCCCAATGTGCGCCGAGGCCTTGCAACTGTCCGTGTGCGCCCAGGTTTACCTTAGTACCGCCATCGGCAATTTGCTTTACATATTTCGATACTTCTATATGCCCGTAATCGCCATATTCCGATTCGCTGCGGCGGCGTGAACGTGAATCGACAATATCCTGAGGGGTAAAGTTCAGTAAATGTTCGTTTTTCCAAACCTCGGTACGGTCATACCAAAAGTTCTCGCCTGATTGCGTGCCGTAAGCAACGATCAAGGTAGGGGTGTACCCTGTTTTGCTGGCATTCCAAAGCGATTTTACATCTTTATAAACCGGCCAAACGGGGATGTTGTGCTCAATGCCGGTATGGCCGTCTAATATCATATTCATATTGGTGAAAAAGGTCGATCCGCCCTCCGGTACCACTTCCATCTGCAATTGACGCGCAGCTTCTATTATCTGCTGGCGTTGTTCACGGCGG
>DATCQV010000133.1:0-56066 GCA_036569325.1 Mucilaginibacter sp.
GGCAGATTCTCATTGATCTGCCACTGAATGATCTTTTGCATCTCCTTATGGTTTTTAAAAAACACATAATTTTCACGCATCAGGTCGATAAACAGTTGTTTGATTTCCGTGCGGGTGGACAAATCATCCAGCTTAAAGCGCTCAAAGAACGGCGGCCAGTAATCTTTTTCCATAATAAAAGCTTTCTTCAAATTCTGGACATTACCGAAATAGTAACGAACCAGGTTCTTGTCACGGTCCAGGTGCCGCGCGATATTGTTGACCCGCAAGCCCGTAAATCCCTGGTTTTCCAGTATCTCACCAATCGCATCAATGAGTTGACGTTTCATGCGGTCCGGGTCGCGTATCTTATGTTGCATCTTTCTCGTCATAGGCAGGTTCCTCTTTTTTAGTTAGTTTTAATTTCTTGCCGATCCACTCCCAGGCATTCAGCACCTGGTCCAGGTCTTCCTGCGTATGGGTCGCCATTAATGCTTGCCGAACCCTGGCATCCTTCTTCGACACCGCCGGGTAACCAATCTGGTTGGCATAAACGCCCGCCTCCAGTAACAATTTGGTTGCTTCCGCCGCCACCAACGGGTCACCTGTTCTCACGGGAATAATAGCCGAGGCCGTCGTCCCGACATCCAACCCCAAACTCGTCAGCCCATTACGGAAATAGGTAACGTTTTCCCAAAGTTTTGACATCCATTGCGGTTCGCTGTCCACCAGCGATATCGCTACCGGGATACATGCCGCTGCAGGGGGCAGCGTTGCTGAAAAGATATGCTGGCGGGAATGAAACTTGAGATACTCCACCAGTTCAGGCTTAGCCACCACATAACCGCCTACATGCGCGAAAGTCTTACTGAAGGTACCGGTAATGATGTCTACGTCCTGTATCAGATCATACAATTCCAACACCCCACGCCCGCGGGCACCGATCACACCCGTACCATGTGCATCATCCACCACGATCAGCGCATTATACCGTTTACACAAAGCCACCATCTTATCCAGCGGAGCCAGGTCACCATCCTGGGAGTAGACCCCATCCACCACCACCATTCGTGTCCGGTATTTACCTTCCGAAGTCCGCAGCACATGCTCCAGCGCGGTCAGGTCATTATGCGGAAAGGTCTTTACATTGGTCAGCAAACCACCTTCCTGTACACTCGCATGAATCGCCGAATCAAAGATGGCCAGGTCTTCCTTCTTCAGCAGACATTGCAGCATCGCACTATTCGCCGTATAACCAGTCGTATATATAATCGCACTCTCACGCCCAAAGAACGCCGCAATCGCCCGTTCGATCTCCCCATGAAAATCATAGTGACCACCGATAGCTGGGGAGGCCCCGGCACCGCTACCGTACTTTTCAATCCCTGCGATAGCCGCCGCCTTTACCTTCGGATGCTGTGTAAAACCTAGATAATCATTGGAAACCAGGCTTACATATTCCGATCGCACGTTCCAGGTAGCTTGTAACCTCAGCCGCGGGCCGCAACCTGAAAAAGCCATCTGCCGGTAATTCCAGTGACCGCGCGAACGCCAGTCCGCCACATAAGCCGCCCACTCCGCCGCCCTTTCATAAGGACCCATACCCGGAATGTTTTCAAAATCTTTAAAAGTTCTGTTAATCAAATTGTCCATGTAAATAAAAATTGGTTTAGGTCTAAATTACCGGACAAAAACGCCCCTTGTGGGGAATTAAGGGACATCCTTAACGAATATTTAAATCTTCTTTAACTGTATCATCTTCACTTTTAACTTATTCATTAACTATGCTTTTATCATACGTTGCAGTCAGGTGTCAGCACCTATCTATACGCAACTTAATCACTTCTTAAAAAAGGCCCGCCGCTCCATCAGCGGACACTTTACATGAATTAACTTAATCTCATTTGGTCAAAATGAAAAAACTAAAGAACGGGGAGAATTATGTCATCTGCAGTCAGGTACTTCGCCATTTAAAATGAAGGCATCCCCACCTTCAAGGGGAGTACCTTCACACTTTTTTAATTAACTAATTATTCAAACTGCTTACTAAAAGCCTCTTTAAACCAGAAGTGTAGTTTTATTTGGGTTCCCTATTATGCCCATTTCGCATCCGCACCCTGATATACTTTTTCTTATTTACCAGCGGCTGTTTCCGGTTGATCAGGTCGGTCACCTCTCTATAAGCTTTGATCGTATCAAAGACATCCTTCAGTTGAGTGTTGAACTGCTTAAATAATTGTTCCAGGCTGGCGCGGTATACGCCTGCATGTTGATCTCCAAAAGGAAGGTCATCGACCTTCTTCAGGAGGCGTTTGTGCTCTTCTTCGGTGATGAGTTCTACTGCCATGTCTTTAAATTTTTGCTAATACCCTTTGGGACAGCAGTTTGATATCCTTACTCAAGTGGTAGTCCATGACCGGTTCTGTTTTGAACAGATCGGTGCTTAAATATTTTTTGTTGTCGTCGGGGAATATGGTGACCACCGGCTTGCCGCCCATGCGCTGCTGGAGCATGATAGCGCCGACCAGATTCGCCCCGGAAGAAATACCGACCGACATGCCGCCAAGTTCTTTGGTCACCTTTTGCGCCATGATAATCGCATCACCATCGCTGACCTGGATGATCCCGTCGAGTTCACGCAGGTTGATGATATCCGGTATGAACTCATCGCTGATGCCTTGTATCCGGTGACTGCCCGATTTATGCCCTTTAGTCAATGTCGGGCTTTCCATCGGCTCCAGTGGATGTACTTTGATATCGGGGAACCGGGCTTTAAGATACTTACCCACACCCATTACCGTTCCACCGGTACCCACACCAGCTACAAAAGCAACCGGTTTGATGCCTTCGGCCATTAGCGAGTGGCCGATCTCTCGCCCGGTCGTTTTTTCATGCGCCTCTACGTTATAGATGTTTTCAAACTGTCTGGGCAGGAAAACGCCGTCATAATGCGACATGGCTTCCGCGATCTGTATGCTCCCTAAAAAGCCGCCTTCATCTTTACTGACCAGTTGTATATCGGCACCATACCCCTTGATGATGGCACGCCTTTCGAGGCTCATCCAGTCCGGCATAATAATCTTGACGCGCAGACCCAATGCTTTACCAATCGCGGCGAAGGCGATGCCGCTGTTTCCCGAAGTGGCCTCCACGATCAGATCGCCGGGTTTGACCCGGCCCTGTTCGCAGGCTTTTTCCAGGATATACAGGGCCATACGGTCCTTAATGCTATGGGTAAGGTTATATTGTTCGCATTTGACCAGGACTTCCTGCGGCTTGCCGCCTTTGTAGCTATAAGATATGGCCACGAAGGGCGTATTGCCGATCAGCTTCCACAGGCTGGATACCTGGGTGCTGCCGCTAAGTTTACAAGTGTCTGCTATCTTTTCCATTCTATTGAACATTAAGTAAGGGGCCGGAGTTCAAGCGGCCCCCTTTTCTCGAAATTGGAATAGGTAACTGACTCGCTCAGTGCTTTGCGCCGCAGGTGGTGCAGCATATCTTCAGTCATACTTTGGAGATCGTATCGCGGCTTCCAGCCCCAATCCGCACGGGCATGCCTGTCGTCGATGCTGGTTGGCCAGCTGTCGGCGATGCGCTGGCGGTAGTCCGGGTCGCAGCTCATCTGAAAGTCTGGCAGTTGTTTGCGGATCTCGCCGGCTAACTGGTTCGGTGTAAAGCTGATGCCGGCTAAATTATAGCTGGTATGAATAGTAATGTTGTCTTCTGGTGCTCCCATGAGCTCTATTATGCCGCGTATGGCGTCGGGCATATACAGCAGGGGCAAATAGGTATCACACCGTAAAAAAGAAGTATAATGACCAGCATTCAGCGCGTGGTGAAAAATATCTACCGCATAATCCGTTGTACCGCCACCTGCTTTCGCACTGTAACTGATCAAACCGGGAAAGCGGACGCTGCGGACATCAAGGCCGTAGCGTTCGTGGTAATACCTGCACCAGTGTTCGCCTGCGACCTTGCTGATACCGTAGATGGTGGTAGGGTCGGTGACAGCGCTTTGGGGACAGGCGGCTTTGGGCGATCCGGGGCCGAACACGGCGATACTGCTCGGCCAGAACACCCGGCAGCTCCGCCGCTTGCGGGCGGCTTCCAGCACGTTCAGCAAGCTTTGCATATTCAGGTCCCAGGCTTTCTTGGGTTCCTTTTCGCCGCTGGCGGATAACACTGCCGCCAAATGATAGACCTGCGTGATACCGCCGTGGCTGATCACGCGCTCCAGCATGACCGGGTTCATTACATCAGCCTTGACATACAAGCCGTCTCTCACCAACTCTTCAGTGACGAGGTAGCGGTCAGAAGCGATGACGTTCTCTTTGCCATATTTCGCGCGGAGTGCCGGTACCAGCTCGGTGCCGATCTGTCCGCATGCCCCGGTGACTAATATTTTTTCAGTTCTCATATGCCTAATTTCTTTCGAATCGCTTTTGGTATCGCATTTTTGTTCACCATGATATTCGTGATCTTGTATCCAAAGTAGGGCGCGGAGGCATAGAATAGCCACCTACCGCGTTATTACCGAAGCTGATTATTCCTGATTAATTCCGTTTCCGTTGTATTATCATAAAGTTGGCTGTTAGGCGGCCAGCCGATTAATGACCGATGACTGGTCCTCGCCGATTAACTCAGAATCCGAGATTAAGCCGGTTTGACTGAAACCGGCCAGGTGCGGCCCGTCCAGGTCGTTGTATAGTTTCCGGATCATCGCCGCTGTGCCTGATTTGGTCAGTAAAACGGATTCCGCTGTGAGCCGAACAATTTGCATGTCGGCATCGCGGATATACTGTATCTGCGGACTGGTTAACACAGCTTTATTCATTTGAAAATAAGCAGCGCACTGACAAACGGCTTCGTCCGCGGCCTGTGCTCGGACGGCAAATACTTCGATGATATTTTCGATTTTGGCCAATAGTGGCGTTAGCGCTTTTTCAGAAGCCTCTACCTCCATTGTGATCAATACGATCGTGTGGATGTCGGTGGGTGCGGCGTTCAAACTTTTGATCGGTATCAGCTTACGGTTCAGTAGGCCGGTAATCAGATGCAAGAGCCCCGGCCTGTCCTCTGCCTTGATCGTTACTACAAAATGTTCAGTCTTCATCTTCTCTTTCGTTTTTAATTTATTTGAATAATACCGTTGACATATTTTCCGTCAGGCCCATGGAAATCGATAACCAAAAGTTTGGCAATCAGTACTGCAATATCCGGCTCAGACAAATGATCGATATGGCCGCCTTTGACAATACCTGCTCCCCAGGCGATAAAGCCGGTGTACATTTCTTGATTACTCGGATCGTAGCCGTGATGCCCTCCATCTGTCGGGTAAAACACTCCGTCATATTTACTCTGCTGGATAAATGTACCAGGGCCGTGGTTAGTGGTTTTGGCAGGCGCACTAGCGCCGGAGAACACCAATCCCGAACCGTTAACCCCCGATAGGGCCAATAACGCGGCGCTATCAACCCCCATTCGGTCCAGTTCCTTTTTATCAATGATTCGAAACAATTTCCGCTTGGCTTTAGGCAGGGCATTAAGACTATCGATTACCGTTCTGATAACAGACGTATTGCTTACGTTAGCACGGGCATGACGATATAAAAAAGCTGAGCCGCCAGCCGCGATAAACCGTGCCGGAACGTTCCTGATTAGCATATTCGGCCTCATCACCTGGTTGATCGTGCTGAAGCCATGGTCACCAACGATGATCACCGCTGTACTATCAGCCGATTTCGATTCTTTAATCGTTTCCAGGATAAAGCCAATATTATGATCTACTTCTGCTAACGCCAGCCGCACGCTATCGGCATCACGACCATCGTCGTGTTCCTTGCCATCCACACAGGCAAAATGAACCGCTAGCAAAGCCGGTTTGCGCGTCTTGAAAATATAAGCCGCCATCCTTGCCGAGTTATCGTCCATGCTGAAGGCATCCTCGTTCATATTAACACTATCCAGTTTACCGGTAGCATTTCGCTCAATTTCTTCAACCAATCCAGATGTAGCATATTTCCTGCTTTCGGTGATTCGGTCGGGATGCTCATCCGACCATATCTCCGGGATGTTCCAGGTAATATCTTTGGTTACGCTGACCGGCCACTCCACCGCCGCCGTGGTTTTACCGTTTTGCTTGAGCACTTTCCAGAGTGTCGGCACTTTGATGTTGTCCGCAAACCAGTTCCAGTCACCTTTTGAGCCGACGGGCTGGTTGAAGTAAATGCCGTTTCGTGCTGGCAGTGCGCCGGTGAGCATGGCTGTATGTGAAGGATAGGTGTAACTTGGAAATACGCTGAGCATATGCTCGGCATAGGTACCTTGTTTCATCATTTGCCTCAAGTTGAGTGCTGGCCAGCCTGGGTCAAGGTACATGTCCGGATGGAGCCCATCGATGGAGATAAGAACTACATGACGAGTTTGAGCAATAGTCGCTTGTTCCAACATTAAACAAGCAGCAAAAATCAAAAAACACTGTCTAATCTTCATAAATTACTATCTATTTTGTATTGAAGGTGAACTGGTTAACATTATTTTTTAAGCAAACACATGTTTATGTACATCTTATTTTCAATGTTTGCCCGCTCTGAATGATTATTGGCCTAAATGATAAAACCATCTTAGTTCCTTTAAGCTTCCAATAACATGGCACCTCGGACGGACCAAGACGCAAGGTTACTTTTGGCAAAGGATTATTTACCCGTAATTCTATAATAAAGGACCTCAACTTCAGCCTTCCGTACTTAAGTTGTATTTCATCGATCTGAGTTTTTCCGTTGCGCTCTTGCACGATATTTCCCCAACTCTCCGCCGACGTAAAAAAACCACTAAAATGATCAGGCGTAATTACCGGATTAAAGCTTATTTCCTCATTCGGTCCGTTATACTGATATCCTTCAATGGCTTTCAGGATACCATAACTGGCCAAGGCTCTTGCATAATGGTCACCGCATTCGAACTCGTTATAAGGATTATGTTTTTGTGGTGAGTAACGGTCATTGACGCCTTTAATGATATTGAGTGCTTCGTTGATCAATCCTTCATAAATCATATTAGTTGCGACCTCGTATTCCACACCGGTCCACACTTCGTCGGCATAGCGTACGCCATTGTTTCCAGGATGCCAGCTGTATGGCCAGGAACAGACAAATAGCCCTGCTTCGCCAGGGTCCGCAAACGGCCTTTCCGGGCTGTGATATTTATTTTGCACATACACATCCGGGGCCCAGTTATACCTGTACACAGATTGGAGGGCCGTTTTTGTTAAGGTATCAGGATACAATTCTCCAAGGTTTAATAGGTTAGCCCAGGTTTGTCCGAAAAGCTGGTCACTCAAACACCCGTCACCATATTGATGTTTATTTATGTTGGGGGTTAATTTTTGAATAAAGTAATGCCCATTCCATAAATTGTTTATCGAATATTTTCTTCCGTTCTGAAAAATGCTATCACAGCTTCTTGAGAATGCATGGTCACCCACAATTATGGCCATTTTTTCAGATGCCTTTAGCGATGCCAGATAAAGACTACCTATAAATGTATTTGGTCCGTAAAAAGCAACATCAAAAGTATTTGGCTGCCTACCCTCAATAATACCCTTGAGGTCACTATCCTGTTTAATGAGATACACTTCCGCCTGCTTGATCTTTGGCCAGTTTCGCATCAGGAAATCATTATCATTAGTCATCAAGTGTTCCCTGTAAGCTTTTAGAACGGTGCCGGCCTGTCCGTCAATCGCGTCCATGTGCAAACTATCGCGCATGTTGACCATGCCATTTTGATTGTATGCCGCACCAAAGTCGCCCCGTTCTCTCATGTTTCTTTCCAATTCAGGAAAAAGATTGGCCAGTCCCTGTTCGTAATTCCACACATGGGTACATATGCCAACGCAACTACCGACACCTTCCCATGCCCAAAACCGGCCGTTTGCCCACCACTCAGTAGTTCCGGTAGCCAGGTTACTAACCGGCATCATGATGCGCCTATTTAACCAGTAGGGTAACGTCGAGTGGTGGTAATAAGCATTGACGAAACTTTCGGTTTGATTTTTCAGACGCGGAAGGTTGTCCCTTAGCCAAACAGCTACTTCAGTAGAACTCGAATACCATTGGCTGTACATATTGCCGATGACCGGACCGTCAGTTCTTACCGGGCGGCACCACTCTCCTGAGAGTTCTTTTATTCGGTTAGGAAAATACCAGCTCAGCAGATAAATGAATGACTTGGTTTCTCCAGGTTTAAGCTTAATGTTCACCCCCAACTCGCCAATCAGCTTTTGTCCCAATGGTTTTTCAGCCTTGACCGATTGTCTGCCTTGTTCGGCTGTGGCTGAAACATTGTCATTGAGCAATGACAATGACATGTTACCGAAATAGGGATGCTTATCGGGAATTGTCGAATGGTCTAGGTCCATCAATATGGAAGTCATCTGTTTTCCTCGTATGACCTGGTTCCTGCTGTCGCCTCTTGCCTGATCTATTAGATCAAGGCCTACTGTGTTTTGCAGGTATCCATTTAATGACAGCACCTGCGCTTGCGCGGATTGATTGGTTAAGATAAATTGCATTACCGTAGCAGGAGTGCCGCTTTCCTTCGCATCCAGCGGAATAAAAGGTGAAAACACTTTCAATCGTATAGCTACAGGCAATTTTTTGCGGCTATTTTGATAATCTATTGTCGCTACAGGATATTCGCCTTTGAATCGAATAGCGTCAAAGTCCGACCTATTCAAATGAAAAGTGTGCCGGTTTATTTTTACATCAAAACCCTGGGTTATATAGCTTATCGGTGTATAAGTTTGATAACCGGTCTTCCAAGGCCCTAGCGGAGTATCAAAGTTCCAGCAGTCGGTACTCCCGTCGCCTGTATTATACGCGTTGTTTGCGATCCACCAGCAGGATAGTGTTCCATCGCCGCGAACATAGAGTTGGCCAGCACCGATGCCACCACAAGGCATGCCAATCGTTTTAAGGTCTTGTCCTGACCAATCTTTTCTTCCATCCTTATATAGCTCCGCATACCAGGATCCCGGTAAATTCTTATTGACCGGTACCCGGTGCGTAGCATTAATTTGACTTAAGCAATGGGTAATAAAAACACATTGCAAAAGTATAATTGTCGCCAGCTCACGTCTGATATTCATAAATTGATAGATCATGGTTCGGAAATAATTACCAGGTGGGTTGGCCGGCCTGCATTTTTTGAAGTGTTACCTTGAAATCATGAATACGATCTTCGATTATCCCGGCTGCGTTTGCTTTCTGCTCTTCAGTCGGAGGATGTTTTTCGAACTCTTTTTCGAAGGCCTCCTGTACTGACCTCGATTTCAACGTAATTGCCTTCTTCTCCCATTTAATCCCTTCTCTTTTCTGACCAAGTTTATAGAGCAAATTTGCATAGGTATCAATATCACTGGGATCGTTTGCATCGTCTACTACTTGCTTTTGCCAGGATAAAGCCTGCAATAATATCTTATGGTCATCTGTGTGCTTGAAAATATCGCTGTAAATAATGTTATTAACCGATTCTCTCCAATACGGTATAATTCGTCCAAGAGAATCAAATTCCATTAACCTAAGATAATCCATTCGTGCCGCTACAAATTCGGGGTATTCCTTTGTTTGCTTATACCATTTACTCTTGACATAGACTATAGCCTTTTCTGTAGTACGCGGGTCGTACTTTCGAACAATGGTGTCCCGAATTGCTATCCAGTCCGGTTTGGTTGTTATTGGATTCGTTTGTTCGGCTATGTTTTTCCATAGTTTTGGATAGATGTACTCCCAGGCAATAGATTCATTAACACAATAAGCAGCGACTCCCTTGCGTTCGATAATTTTGTCAACTTCGTTTCCCTGCTGAAGGCAAAGTTTTAACATTCTGCCTTTGGTAACTTCAAGATTTTGAAATAGAATGATTAGAATATCTCTGGTCATTAGCTGATCGTCGGATAATTGATCGAGAAACTCCGAGACAAAACGTTTTGCAACATACTTCGCTTCTTCATCTTCGCCTACTTTTTTCAACCTTGCTACCAGGCTTGGTATAGCGGTCGCTTCCAGTTTGCCTTTTTTAAATTTTTCAAGTAATACCTGTTCCTCATTCCCAGGATTATACGCATATTGAGCTATCTTTAAAAAATCAGGAATATTTTGAAACCCCTCGCTTCTGGTTACCAAATCGCCTTGGGGTGATAGAAAGAGAAAAGTTGGATAAGCCCCCACTTTATAATCCCTTTTTATATTACTGGCTGTGAAATACATGGCCTTGGTATCCTCTGAATCGCCTTTTGTTGAGTCCATTTGTAACTTAATGGAAATAAAATGAGCATTCATATAATCACCAACCGTTCTCTCAATATAGACTTGCTGGTCCATCATTTTACAAGGACCACACCAGGTAGCATAGCAATCGATAAAAACGAATTTATCTTCCGTTTTTGCTTTCTCGAACAGCTGTTTTTGGGTTAAACCCTGTTCAAATTTGATACCAACCTCCTGTGCAAACAGATTGTAGGCGACAGCTATAAATAACAGTGTTATTATTCGTTTCATCTTTTCATTACGATTTATTGTTTATCAAAAACCTCTATTAGATGAATCTCTCTTCCGGAATAAGTTTGCACGGCGTCGATCTTTAACGTTTTGCCGCCGTTATCGAGTGAAAAACTTTGTCTAGCCTTCTGCTGAATCATGCCGCTTGCATCTTTCGATACCGAGTTAATTACTAAAACTTGGGACTCCCACTCGGCTGAAGATTTCCGGATCAGTTTTGATGGTGTCATGGTTTCCGAGCTATCGCCGTTTAACTTGATCACTTCGGTATAGGAGCTGGTTACACCCGCAGCATTGACCGCGGTTCTTTTGATGCTGATGGTTGCTTTATCCTGCTTTATCTCAACGGTCCTGGGTATATTGTTAAACGATGTGCCCCCGACATCACTTTTAGTATTATTTCGATTCCAGAAGCCGGAGAGATCAGGATTCTGCCCGAAAGCTTGTAATGACACGAAAATGATCGCGATTATAATCAAAGTTGTTGTTTTTGTTATTGATTTCATTTCTAATAAAATTTATGGTTTGGTGTCAGAGTTATCCATTTCCAGCCCGCTATCGATCTGCTTCAATCGAGCTGGCACGCCTTGCGTCATCCATACAGGTGCAGCCTTGTTCATCAGATAATAGTCAAAAAACTGGTGCATACGAATTGTCAGGTCGCGTTTTTGAGCATTATTACTCAAAGTGTGACCAGCTCCATCATACTGCAGCATCCAGACCTTCTTTCCCAGGCTGCGTAGTGCCATAAAGAACTCCACTCCGCCAAGATCAAAATCCACTTGCGGATCCTTTTTGTTATTCATCATTAGTAAGGGTGTAGTTAATTTATTGGCGCTGAATATGGCAGAGTTCTCTATGTATAGATCGGGCTGTTCCCAGAGGGTAGCCCCAATGTTCATATGGTTGCCGATCACATTTGCCTGAAAGCTATAACCACCTTTGAGCTTATAAATGGAATTGCTAATACTAACCTGGTCAGCCCATCCTGAGTTGGCGCATGCGGCAGCGAACATGTTTGAATGCGTAACTACGTAGTCGGTTTCCACACCACCAAAACTATGGCCGTTTAATCCGATGCGTTCGCCGTCTACCCAGGGGAATCGTATTAAATATTGGGCACCCGATTCGATGCAGTTAACCGCGCTTTTGAGCGTGTGGCCAACTTTATAGTGGATATCAGGTACAAATATCAAGTACCCATTACTGACGTAAGTAGGGATATCGATGGTCGCTTCGCTCCAGTCCGGCTTTAAAAATGCGTTTAACCCGTCCGAATTTTTTTGATAATATTCCAAGATTACGGGGTATCTTTTCTTCGGATTAAAATTGTCGGGTTTATAGAGGATGCCGCGTGATATTGTACCGTCAAAGGTTTTCCAGGTGATCAGTTGTGTGGTGATCCAATTATAGTCGCGTTCCGGATGTATGTCGCTAATTGCTTTATACTTTTTGAGATCATTAGTAAAAAAATAATTCGGAAAGGATTTTGCACTCTGTCGGTTGATAATATACGCTTCCGCGTCCCGAGCTTTTATAATTCGGTTTACATTGCCATAAGGGTATGACCCGGGGACAAGTCCGACTATTAAATTAGGCCCCATTGATAACAATTCTGGGTTTTTTCGACCGCTCAGATCTGTCCGGTAAAATCCGTCGTCTTGATTTCGTAAGTTGAAAGCTGATAAAACGAGGCTGTTATTCGGATCAATATCTAGCGTAGGGTTATTCAAATCCCTTGGTGCTAGCCGCAGGTAAATGTCACGTTTCTTCCCAAAACCGTTGGTAATGTTGATTGGGTTGTCATGCCCCTCCGCATCAAATAAAAAAATATCATGTTGGTCATAAATTAAAACGAACCTATCGTCTTTTAGCCAACCCGCTATGCCTTCGGTCTTCTTAGCATTGTCGTAAGATTCGTTTTGGTACAGAGTTGTCCATATCGTCGGGATAGACCGAGTTATATTTCGTAACTTGCCGGTACCAATAGTATAACTGAAATAGTTCTTTTGAACCGGGTCAAAATACAGCACGTATTTGCCGGATGGCGAAATAGTAGGCTTATACCATGGAGAATAAGATATGTTCTGCAGAGACCTTGATATTGGGTGCATTGAACCGTCTTTGAGTGATTTGAGATAGATCGAATATCGCGCTAACGGATTCCAACGATCTTCATGCCAACCATAATCGCCATGACCCTCGAGATATTTTCTGACCAATACATAATCATAGGCACCACGTATTGTTTCCCAAATCGGCGTAATAAGTTCCGAGTCATTTCCTATATCGATAATGTTTTGATCGGCTGCAATAACCATCGCCTTATAAGATTGCAGTTCATTCAAGGTTGCTGACTGCGTTGATTGCGGTTTTGCGTCTTTATAGCTCCATACGTCAACTGCTGCTAAATTTTTATCCAGTTTTGGAGTTGCTTTGGCTGTCTGTGTGAGGGTTAAAAAAATACGCTCGCCGTTGTTTGACAGTCCCTCCAAGTCACTTACCTCATAATCTCTTCTAAAACCTGCGCTTTGGTTATCCGCTATCTTTTCAGCCCGCTTTTTGTTGCTTGCAAAGTAAAAAATCCCCAAACCCTGGTCATCATGTCCAATAAAAGCAAGTGCAGCTCCTGTCTCACTCCAAACGAGTTTGTCTAGGCTTTTCCCTGTCCAAATAGTCCGGATCTCTGGCTGGGCAATATCTGCCAATTGCGCGATCTTCAATTCTACGTGATCATTTTGGCTGACCAGAACGGCCATACATTTACAGTCTGACGTCAGAAAATACTGTATGACTGGTCCAAACGTAAATTTTCTATTGTTGTCTTCATCCCGAAATACCAATTCCTGTGGCGAGTTTCTAAGATGATACGCCAATAAATCGCCTGCCTTCCCTTTGTCAAATCTTTGAAAATCGGCTATTCCGATTAAAGTCGTTAAAGCTGCACCACCTGTCTGACCAATGGTCAAAGTATCATTCCGCAAAGCATAATAATCCTTACTATCCTGGCTAAATTGTACGATCGATTGACCAGCTATTTGGAATTTCCAATTACTGTGCATAGCGCTAATAGTTGTTTGCAGGATTTTGCCTGTCGCCGGATCAGACAGAACACAAATGGCGTAATTTCCATCATTGCTGATTCTACAGCCAATTGAGGGCCACTTCCCATAAACCCCTGAATCAATAACAGGCTTCCCGATTTTACAATTCGGGTTTTGTGCAAAAAGAAAATTAAAAGACAATAACAGTCCTATTAGCGTTAAAAACCGCCATTTGATATTTCTCATAAATTGGCTTTTAATTAATAACCCGTGTTTTGAACTAAATTAGGATCATACGTTAGATCAGCTACCGGAAGCGGATAAAGTTGCTGATAGCTTTGCCAGGTTCCATTTTTCGTTGGGGTTACTACACTCATCACCGCATCTACAGTTTTGGTCCGCTTTAGATCATACCAGCGGTGTCCTTCCGTAAAAAGCTCCACCTGTCTTTCATGCATGATTGCAGTTAACAAAGAGGTTTGATCGGTCATACCGGCATAGTTCGGCAAGCCAGCCCGCATGCGGATGATATTCAAATCTTCCGAAGCGCTGGCCGGTCCAATCAATTTGCCTTGCTGTGCTCTCGCTTCAGCACGAATCAAATATTGTTCGCCCAATCTTAGCACCATCGAATATTCCGTTAATATCGTAGCCGTACTGGTCGCTTTATACTTATAAGGGAAATACCACGTGTTGCTTCCTTGCGAGAAGCTGCCGATCCAATTCACCTGCCTAGCATCATTTGCTTCGAAAGCATTTAACATTTGCGGGCTAAGCGAAACCCCGCCTATGCTACTGGTAGGATTTTTGACTATGACAAAATTGAGCCCTTCGTTCGTGAATTTGGTACTTGTACTCGGGGTTAACTGCCATATCGCTTCCGAACTGTTTATGGTAAATACACTATTTGCGCCACTTATAGGGCTTAAGCTAAAATTACTGCTTGCAATAACCAGACTGGCTTGTTGTTCGGCCAGGTCGTATTTCCCCATATACAAGTAGACTCTTGCCAGCAAAGCGTCGGCAGCCCAGGTGGTAGGGCGTACTTTATCTGTCGTCACATTATCGCTGGGATCCAGATAATTTTGGCTCAATAGGCCTTGTGCGGCCTTTAGGTCGGTAACGATCTGCCCGTATACCTGGTCCTTAGGCGTACGGGGCAAGGCACTGTTCTTCGTGTAGTCCGTGGTCAGCACCAAAGGGACGTCCCCAAACATATTGACCAGCTGAAAATAAAGGTAAGCCCGACCGAATAATGCTTCACCAGTCGTCAGTTGCTTAATCCGGGGACTAATACCATTAGAGGAAGGCAAATTTTGAAGAATCGCATTCTCTCCATAAATCGCTCCATAGATAATGTTCCAAATTGAACCAAGTCCGCCGTCGTTTTGTTGTGCTAAATTATTGTGATAAAGATCTACTTTTAATTGGGTATTGGAATAATTAGTTAACTCATCTGAAGAAAGACCTGAATATAATTCTAAAGTTCCCTGGTTCGCGTTGATTAAACTATATACAGCGAGCTGAGCAGCTATCACGCTTCCGTCGTTCTTAAATACACTCCCTGTCGCCAATGTATTTGTAGGCGGATCAACCGTGAGTTCCTTTTTACATGAGGTGAAGCAGCTCAAAAACAAGAGTACCCCAATGGTTAACCTGTTCGATTTTAAGTATCTTTTTTGTGCGTTATGTTGATTTTTCATTGCGATTCGTTTTAAAACTGTCCATTAAAAAGAAGCTTGCATGCCTAAACTGATCATGCGCAACGGAGGTAAACTTAGACCCTGCGTTTCAGGATCGAGGCCGTTATAACCGGTGAATGTAGCCAGGTTTTGACCCTGCAAATAAATCCGCGCATTTTGCAGCCGAAGGGCATGTTGAAGCGATTGAGGCAGTACATAAGATAATGATATATTTTTAAGGCGTATGAATGAAGCATCAACAATCCGCCCGTCTCCCTGGCTACCAAATGCATTATCTACATTATCATAATAACTACCAACATTAGTTGTAAAAAATTTCTGGATGTTGGTTTGATCCCCCGGTTTCTGCCAACGGCCAAGAACCTCGACCGGTTGATTACCGCTACCAAAATATCCGGGATAGCCAGTGGAGCTTAACAAATTGACGCCGGTCTGTTTGACAAATTGGATGAATATGTCGAGTTGAAAATTCTTATAAGTAAAACTATTGGATAGTCCGCCAGAAAAATTTTGCCCAATGAATTTCAATGATTCTCTATCTGCATTATTGATGACCCCATCTCCGTTAACATCTTGCACCATATATAAACCGGTTTGCGGATCAACGCCTATATAATGATACCGTTTTAGCGCATAAATCGGCTGGCCAACAGTGTAAGAGTTTTGATAAGATGAGTTCGTGGCTAAGCCCGGGAATGAGACTAGTTTGTTTCTCGGGGCACTAATATTAAATGAAGATGACCACCTGAATCGGTCACTTTTGACGTTAATCGTTTTTAATTCGACCTCAATCCCCTCATTTTGAACAACGGCAGGCAGGTTTGCCTGGATACTCGTAAAACCGTCGATTCCTGGCAAAGGCTGGCCAACCAATTGGTTACCGGTACGGTTTCGATAATAACTTCCATCTACAAAAATTCGGTCATTTACAAAACCCAGTTCCAGTCCGAATTCAAGTTTTTTAACCACCTCCCAAGCAAAGTAAGGGTTTGCTATACTGCTTGGAGTAAGCACAGCTGTATTTTGGTAACTAATAGCACTGGTCTTATACCGGCTGTCATATTGGTATGGTGCGATTTGATCGTTACCAGTAGTGCCGTAACTGGCCCGCAGCTTTCCAAAACTTAGAAAAGGGAATACCTTTTCAATAAAATTCTCTTTCGAAAATAGCCATGCAGCCCCAACCGAACCAAAATTACCAAACTGTTTACTGGGGCCAAACCGACTGCTACCATCACGGCGCCCGGTCGCGTTGATCACATACTTGTCCTGCCAGGAATAGTTCAAACGCGTATAAACGGCATTATACCGATAATCCGAACTGCCGCTGCCAGGCCGTACGCTTACATTCGACGCATTAGCAATATTAGCGATCAATTCATCACTTGTGAAACCATAGCCTGTATAAGCTATCGTATTGTATTGCTGTCTTTCATCAGTAATCCCCAAAAGAACATCAAACTTACCCTTTCCAATATTTTTAAAATAACTCAATTGCGGCTCAAGAACCCAATTGTTGTTGTTGGTAGTCCCTATTTCTATGGTCCTGTTATTTGCAATAGGCGGTCCATAAAAAACCGTTGCGGGCGTTAAATTAGCTTGATTGTTTTGCACATGGGTGTAGCCGAAATTGCCCTGTATCTTCAAACCCTTGAATAATTCGTAACTAATATTCAGACCACTAACAAGATTATCAGTCACCGACTGGGAAGAGATAGGAAAACCGATTAACGGGCTGTAAAAGGTGCCATTTTCGAAGTTGATATTCCCATTTGCATCGCGTAAAGCGGGTGCATCCGGCGGTAAAGTGATCCAACCGGTAAAATCTGTGCTGGGAAGCAAATTATTATCTTGCAAATACTGTGCTGAAAACTGCAAGTGCAATTTTTGATTTGTAGATATATGGGTAATGTTTGCAGCAACCGATGCCTTTTGATCATTAAAGTCACCCGGAAATACCGTAGTCTGTTTGCTATAACCGCCATTCAGCCGGAATTGTGTATTGGTATTTCCGCCCGATACAGAAACATTTGCAGTAGTAAAATGAGCTGTATTACCAATTAGTACTTTTTGCCAATTGGTATACCGGGTGGTGTCCCAAACCCCATTGATGTCATAATCGTAATTGGGGTCGGGCGATACACCGTCATTTTTGAAAGCTTCGTGCCGCATTTCCAGGTATTGCTGCGTGGTCAGTAAGTCGATGAAATGGGAAACCTTCCCAATACCGCTATTGAGATTAACATCTACTTTTGTTTGGCCAGCTTTGCCTTTTTTGGTCGTAATCAAAATAACGCCGTTAGCGCCTTGTGAACCATAAATTGCGGTCGCGTCCGCATCCTTTAACACCTCGATACTTTCAATGTCGCTGGGATTTAAGTTATTAAAAGGACTATATCCCAAGCCTGCTGAGTTCGCATTGTTAACTGAAGTAGTTGGATTTGCCGGGTTACCCATGGGTGTACCCAATAGGGGGCCCGCAGGGCTTATTGACAAATAAGGGACGCCATCAACTATATAAAGTGGATTAATCCCATTAGCAATACTATTCTGTCCGCGCAATAGTATCTTGCTGTAAGCGCCTGGCATACCGGAAGTTTGGGAAATTGAAAGCCCAGAAACCCTGCCTTCCAACGCTAAAATAGGGTCCGACACCGGTTGCTCGCCGATCTCCTTAGCGCCGACGACACTCACGTCTCCTGTTAATAGCTCCCGCTTCTCATTATAATAACCTTTGCTGACCACCACCTCCTTCAAGTTGTTCTCCGCTACCTTCAGGGTAATTACCGACCCGGCAGGAATATCTTTAGCTGTCAATTCCTGGGTTTCATAGCCAATGAAACTAAACACAAGTACAGAATTTTCATCTGGCACCGTAAATGTGAAATGGCCTTTTACGTCCGTTTGAGTACCATTTTGCGTACCTTTCAGCCGCACAGTGACACCGATCATCGGCTGATTTAACTCATCATGTACTATACCGGTTACCGTCACCTGTGCGAAGTAAGCTTTGGCTTTATCAATAAGATTAAGTTCTTTTTCTTTGATCAGAACAGTTTTGTCCTTAATCTCATAAGTATAAGGTTGATTTTTCAAAAACTCGTCTAGCACTTCCGTAAGAGCAGCGTTTTTGAAATTTACATCGGCAGCAGGAATATTCTTCAGGCTTTCTATAGAGACCAGCACGTTATAGCCGGTTTGCTGCCTGATTTCCTTGATGAGTTGTTCGAGCGTGGCCTGCTTATGCGTATAGGTCACCTTCTGTGCGATACTTGCCGCACTAACCTGCACGAGAGCGATAATAATAATGAGCGTAGTGAGCTTCATAATGCGCAGGATTTGGGGTATGTAGCCAGTCGGCATCCCAAAAAAATGGGTAAATTTTTTATACATTTGAATGCTTGGTTTAAAGTGATAATGATGTCGCGAAACACGTTAATGCGGTGAACCAGGCAATCGGACGGGGGCACGCCAATGCTTCCGTCTTCTTTTATCCTTTCACCTTCGGGTTATCTCTTTTCTTTTGATTTCCTCATAGGCTACTCATTTAATCGTTAGTTCTACTATAATCAGGTTATTTTTTAGTTACAATAATTTTGTGGCCTTCAACCTTGAATTTTACATTACTGGTTTCCTGCAACATACCAAGTACTTGCGACACATTACCGTATCGGGTAATGCTACCAAAGAAGCCCGCGCTGATATGCTGCCCCTGCGGATATTCAATATCTACATTATACCAGCGGGATATTTTTCGCATGATGCCCGGCAAGTCCTCATGATCGAACAGGAAATAACCATTCTTCCAGGCAATGGCGCCTTCGGTGTCGACATTCTTAATCTCTATGTTTTGCCCATGTTGTGTCGCCGCCTGGCCGGGGTGCAATACCGTCTTATCATTAATTTTAACACTGCCACTAATGAGCGTGGTTTTTATATTGGGCTCGTCGTCATAGGCATTGATATTGAATGCCGTACCCAAGTCTTCGATTGTTTGTCCTTTTACCTCCACTTTGAAAGGATGGGTCGCATTATGCACCACCTCGAAATAAGCCTCACCGGTGATCTTCACGCTACGCTCCTTACCGTTAAAGGCAACGGGATAGGTAATCGAAGAAGCGGCGTTAAGCCAGACTTTCGTGCCGTCGGCCAGGACAAGCGGATAAGGTAATTCCTGACCGCGAACAGTAGACAGCGTGTTATAGGTTATTTCAGTTGCAGTGGCACTATCTTGCGGAGTATAAGTGACGGCATTCCCAGAATTGACCTTGATCTGCATATTTCCTTGAGTGGCTAACTGCCCGCTCAGTCCTTTTGTCAGGATGATCTTTTGCCCGTTGGCTAAGGTTAGGGTCGCCTGATTTCGGCCCGGAGCAATATCATGGGTCTGATTTCGTACAATCTGCTGCGCAGGTTTCTGTTTGTGTAAAACGAAATAACCGCCAACTGCCAAAAAGATAGTTATCGAGGCGGCTGCAGCAATACGCGGCCAAAGCGATAATCGTTTGACCGTAGCGAATGGTGGTTGATTATCTATATGTTGGTCAATATTGGCCTTGATAGCCAGCTTTAATTTCTCCTTCTCCTTATCTTCCAGTAAAGCCAAAACGTCTTCGTCAGCCATAAACAGTTTATAATAGATATATAAAAAGTTTTCTTCTTCGGCAGTTGCTTTTCCTGCTAAGTAATTGGATAGGATCGACAAAAACTGTTCTTTTTCCATTTCGCTTATTTAAATACATGAGTATCTGACAAGTGAAAGTCACATAAGAAAATGAAAAATTATTCGACTGAAAATGTGCGAGTTACAGATTACTGTTGTGCAATAAATGCTACAACAACTGTCAGAAGCGACGTTTTTAAGAGGGAAACTGCCCTGGTGAGTTGATTCTGGACAGTCTTGCGAGAGATGTTCAATTGTTCCGCAATTTCCTCGGTGGACAAGTCATCATGGAAGCGCATCTTGTAAATAGTTTGCTGAGCGGGCGGCATGGCATCGACCAGGCGTTTATAAGCGGTCATTAACTCTTTTTGCAGGGCATCCGCATCGGCTTCATTGTAATAAGCCCGTAATTCCACCAGCAAATCCGGGATGGGGATGAATTTGTTTTCCTTTTTGAGTTCCCGGAAAACATTGTTACGTACCGCCGTGAACAGCCAGGCTTCGAGGTTGTCAATATGGTTACCGTCCCGGTGCGTCCAGATATGAATAAATACTTCTTGGGTAATATCCTTTGCCGTGTCGGGATTGCGGAGCTTTTTGAACGCCTGCTGGTAGACCCTGTCCCAATGCTTATCATACAGCAGATCAAAAGCCGTCCGGTCGCCGTCCCGCAAGCGGTCGAGTAAATCAGTATCGGAATTGGGCGTTAATCTGTGCATCTGCGCGTACATAGTAATTCCCGAATTTACGAAAAATAATGTAGTACAAAGAAAATCGGCTTCCGTTAACCTTATTTGAAGAAAACGGCATTATATCTTATATTTTTGTTAAAAGCAGTTTTGTACTGCACCTTTTCCTTATGGAACAAAAACAGTACACCATCCTGATCTATACCCAATTCTTTGGAACCACGCAGCTGCCGCCAAAGAATTTAGACAAAATCAAAGGCCTTGACAGGGATAACGTGCTACGTTTTTTGATCTCCATAAAAATAGCCGTTACCAAGACTTACGGAAAAAACATCACTCATCCTTTTATTCAACTGCTGCTGAAAAACCTGCCCCGAAACCACGCCAACCGACTGACTACTATGCTCAGTATGGATAACCAGGCCTATTTCCTGACACACCCTGTTGTGATCAATCAAATCGTCGCAGATATTTTGAACGAGCCTGAAGATCAGCTAATGCCGCGCATCAATCAACTGGATTATTTTGCGGTGGCGATGCTGGAACTCTTGATGATTTATAATGATCATCATTTCAAAACGCTTGATATTGGCAAAAGCCCAGATAATCATGACCTGATTTGGAAAATGATGCAGATGCAAAATATCAATGGCAATAACCCGGCAAGCTTTGTACGTTGCGGTATTATCAAGCAAGCGATCTTCCTGGAGTTTTTAAAAGAGGCGCTCGGCGAAAAATATGAGGCCTTTGATAAACTCATGTCGAACATGATTGGTATTAAAGCCCTAGTCAATTCCGCACTATTGTACGTACAATTACAGGCCGTCCAGGATCGAACCGGTAAAACCGACAAGCCCCTGGTGGTTATAGCACCCAATGACGAGTATTACCCTGTAATCGAGAAATTGAGATTGGTCATCGACCTGCAGCAAAAAGAGGGAACGTATGATAGCGGGCGAGTGATCATGCACCCGTTCCTAAAATTATCGGACAACCGTCTGTATCTCACTGGCACCCATGATTTTTCTTTGATCACCGAAAAAGGCTGGGAATATTTTTTGTTTTCAGCAGGGCAAATCGGAAAATTCATTCCTGAGATAAAGGATATTAATGGCCTGCGGTCGTTTATTGGCTATCGGTATATTGAAAAATTCCTAATGGGTAAACTGTTTAATTCGTTGAACCGTGCTGGTTGTCGGGTGATTTTATCGGATGACCAAAAAACGCCCGACGTGACTATGATCATTAATGAAATCGATGTTTTCATTTTTGAAATAAAATCGGTCGCCCTTAACTATAAGGTATGGCAGGAGCAGGATTTAGAAGGCTTCAAAAAGTATTTAGACGAGCAATTTGTCAAAGGCAAAAAAGGCGTCTCACAGCTCCACAAATGTATGGGGCATTTAGCGAGTCAAGCCGGAAAACTTTTCGGCCTACATACGCCCTTGCATAAACTCAGAATTTACCCCATAATCATTTTTACCGAACCGCAACTGACCATCCACGCCGTCAATGATTATGTGATTGAACAGGCTCCGGCCATCCCGCAAAACCTTAATGGCATATTTAAATCCATCGCACCGGTAACTATGATTCACTATGATTTTTTTCTAGAAAACTTGAAAGTCATCCGGGAAAATAAGGCTGTGCTGAAAAATGCCATTAATTATTACCATCAAACGGTCGCAGCGCGAAAAGTTCAACACCAAAAAGTGAACTCCACGGCTAACTACCTCAATGCGATGCAATCATTTGATAATCTTGTCGCCGGCTTTTCCGGGCTTTACGAGGTCGATCAACAAACTATCGCAAAGGAATTGGCTAAAGTGTTTAATCCGGCTAGTCAAAACGACTGAAAAGTATTTTACATGGTTAAGCCGCCGGGCGACTGTTTTTCAACTGGTGATTGCGCTTGATCTGTTTGCTGTAATGCCTCTTGTTGTTTTTGGCGTTCCAACAATGGCGCTAACTCGGCTTCAACCAATTCCCTGATTTCGGTTTTAACCCGCTCATAATTTTCCAGAATATCTTCTTCGGTCACCAACCGCACCGGCGGTATGAGTTTATAGGCATCCGTTTCTTTCTTAATCGCTTCGTGATCATTTTGAATTTTGCTATGGAACATCTTTAGGTCGACCGGATTGTCAGGATCATCCGCCACCATACCGACAAATTCGCCCGATGACAAAGCTGAAATTCGCGACGCCGGTATTGCGTATTCCAATTGTAAAGACTTACTGACCGAAGTATCAGAACTGTTGATTGAAAGGCTAGTTCGGTCCTGCATGATCTTGCCGAAACGCTCCGATAATGCTTTGGCCGTATCGCCAGTTACCTGGCCACAGATAATATTGCCGACGATATTAGGAATCACATCCGCCTGATCTTTACCATAATCCTTTCGCAACTGGCTGAAATCCTGTACGGCTAAAGTAGTTGCGACCAAATTACTCCTTGCTGTGGCAATTAAACTGTCCATATTATTAACATAGATCGTTGGAAATTCATCGAAGATCAGGCTCGACTTGAGCTGCCAGCGCCGGTTGGCTAGTTTCACCATACGGGACACATAAAGCGATAGCACGGCACCGTACACCTGCTGCTTTTGCGGATTGTTCCCTATACAGACAATTTTAGGGGCATTCGGGTCATTGATATCAAGCGTAAAGTCATTGCCATTGAGCACGTAGTACAGTTTAGGCGACGATAAACGCGCCAGGCTGATCTTGGCGCTGGCAATTTGTCCTTCAAGCTGATTCATTGCCCGGTTACGGTAAGCCGATACAAAGGGATCTACCAAAATGGCAATTTCTCTTTCTTCCATCAGTATAGGAAACAACTGGTCATAATCCGTACGCATCAGTTCGATTACATGTGGTAAGGTACAATACCTACCGTCCTCATATTTGCGCAGATACCAGATAATGGCGGTTAAGAAATTGATCGGCGACTCCACGAAGAAATCGCCCTGTTTTTTGATCCATTCCCGGTTAAGTCCCAACATGATTGTCCTGGCCGATTCAGATGCGTCCGTAATATCCTGCATGCTTTCCGGATGGAGCGGGTTACACTGATGCTGGATGTGGTCAAAATCAATGCACCAAAAAGTCGGCGGCACTTTGTAATTGTTACAGTACTTTAATAAAGCGTTATAAGCGATGGTTGAAAGATCAGGATACTTGAAATCATACAGGAACATCGCAAAGCCTTTTTCGATATGTTGTTGAATAATATGTCGAATGATAAAGTAAGACTTGCCCGAACCAGGTGTACCCGGAACCAGCGTGGCTCGGAATGGGTTAGTAATATTGATCCAACCGCTGCGTAACTTACCTTTCAAACGATAAATCGTTGGGAAGTTGACTGAATACTCATTTTCCAGCTTTTCTTCCTGCTGCGGAAAGGTTTCGTTGTCCCGGTTGAAGATGTCTTTGGATAGTATCGCTTTCAGTAAACGGGACAGTCGGCCGCCGCCGGTCAGGATCAGCAGGTAGCCCAGGCTGGTAAGCGCCATGTAACTCATGGCGATAAGACTATTGCTTGCCTGCAGGTAAAAGCAGAGTATACTGCCGAAATAAAGGACCAGCCCGGCACCTATATAAATAGCAATGGTGTCTTTTCGGATTTTTTCATCCTTTTTGCCTGTGGCACCCAAAACAGATACCGCCAAACAAAGCAATGCCGCCAGTTTAACTTTCCAGTTGTGATGGAATAAAGAGATGTGCGCAATATTGCCGGCCAGCCTGTCGGTGATCGGGGCTGTCCAGTGCCAATTCGCGAAAGCCTGATAACAGTCAATATAAAAATGAATGTACAGGATGGCTATACTGATCCCGCGCGTCAGATCAATGATCTTTCGTAGTGCGTTAATGTCTTCTCCTGTTTGCATAAGTGCTGGTTTTTATAAACTCAAATCCTGATCCAGACCCTTCCTGCGGCGCTTTCTGCGTCGGAGTGGATCGCTTGTGGAGTCATCTTTTGTAGGCGTCAGCAAGATTTGCAATAAGTTATTGTAATTGGTTTGCAGTGGTTGTAATAAGTCTGGTTTGATCTGTTGTGTCGTTTCCCGATGTTGTCTGATGGCATCCTCTTGTTGAGTTTCTTTTTCATTACCCAGATTAACCTTTTCCTGCGTCGTGCCATTCTTCATGCCTTTGGCAAAACGAAACGATTCATGTAGCCCCCGCTTAAAATCGAAATGCTGGTCAAATACGGTTTCCCCGGACGCTTTGAAGGCCACACGGTCGAACTGGCCGACTTTTTTGGAATGTTTCTCGTTTCGGCCACGGGATTTATTCTGCGGGCTAAGCTTGATCTTATTGGTTTTATCCTTGCGCGATACAATAACTTGTATGTGCATTTGCTCACCCTCTTTTCGTTCGCCTTTCCTTTTTAGCCCTTCCTTTACTTCCTTATCTTTATGGCCGTAATAGCGGTAATGTTCCAGTTTACCAAACCAAACCAAATCTTTGCTGCTGTTGATACCCGGGCGTTTAAAATTGAGTGCGTATTCATCCATTACCTTTACGGCGTAAACTTTTAGCTGGGCTTCCATTCCGTTTTCGCCATATTTTTCTTTTAGGAAGCGCAGTTCTTTTTGGCTGGGGCTGATGTTGATCAAAAAGAACTTGGCTTCATCTTTACCGAGTTTGGCAATGTTGTTATCGATGGCTGGCCGCACTTCATAAGACTGGATATTTGCCCAATCATTATTGAACCATTGCTCCGGCTGTTTGTCGGGCTGCTGTTTGGCGGCCAAACGATTTTCCTTTTCGAGATAATGTACCAGGTCGGCACTACTGCCTTGGTTGTTTCCGGTTTCATTATTGGTGATATTGATATACATATAGTTTAAATCAGTTTAAGCTGTTCTTTAGCTTTCTTAATCAATTCTTCTTTAGCGGTAATGCTTAACCCTGGCTGCTCGCGTGCTTTAATATATTGTTCAAGAATATAGCCGAATTTGGTTTTGAGCTGTTCTTTGGCCTGTAGTGTTTGCGCGACCTGCTTGAGCAGTTCCGTTTGTTGCTTGTTGTGTTGCAATATTTGTGTATTGAAGCAATCCAGTATTTTCTTTTGGGAGCTAATCATCCGGTCGATTTCCACGCGCATGGGGACAAGTAGTTCTTTTTCCTGGGTCTTCACAAAACCAGTCAGACTATGATAGTTTTTGCCAATAGCTGCTTTAAGCAATTCATCATTGGTGTCCAGCGGGTCTTTTTTAGTGCGGTAGAAATAATCGACCATTTGCTTGAACAGGTCGAGTTTAGTTCGCCCGAATCTCTCCGCCAGTTTAATAAGCCTGTTGTCGGTCTCTACCGGGAATCGGATATTTTTGATATTTATATCTTCCATAGTGTACTGATCCGTGTACTATTATTGGCGATTGTTAAGGTGCTAACCTGCTCCAGTACACCCGGAGTGTACTGATAGTCCCGTTTGCAACGCAAACGGCAAGCAAAGTCGGGCCACTGCCCGACTTCCGCTTGCTCCATTTTTTCTGTGAGAAAATGGACGCGGTTCCTCCATTTTTTCTGCGAAAAAAAGGACACGGTTCTGTTTAAATTTCTAATTCGGTTTGCGTGCTCGTGCCGTTCCGAAGCACGGTGATCCGGTGTAATGTGGGCTTGTCTCTTCCGTTGGGTTCGACTTGTATGGAAAACAAACTGCCGAAAGAGATGGCGGCTACCTGGTTATAGTCGATATCGAACTTTTGCTCTTTGTCTTTGAAATAGGATATGCGGAATTTTTGGCCGGTCTGCTGGACGCGGCAGTATAGTTCAATGGCATCCAGGCGCCGCGCCTTGACCATAAAGTCTAAGAATACATTATACTCTCCGTTGGGAATTTCGTCGTACTGGTAACTATATTGTTCAGGTTTGTGACCCGCCTGGATGGCTTCATAGAAGCTGAGAACGTTATTTACTGAACGTTTTTTGTTGTTGCTCATGGCTCGTTATTTTGAGCCAAAGGTGGACTGAGATTATTAGACGGAATACAAAGGTGGTTGGGGTGGGGAAAGAAAAAAGACTTACGGAATTGTAGTAGGAAAAGTAAAATCAAGACTTTTTACTATGTCCCTGGTCAACTTTGACAACACCCGCTGGTCAAACAGTTTGTCATTTAGATATGTACCAAAAGCCAAGCGATACAACTCGTCCATTGACCCAATTTGAGGGAAGCTCTCTAATAGCGTATCCAAGTAACGGCCATCCGTCATATAAAACTTTCTGACAATATCTTTAACGATGTCCGAATGTCCGTGATAGGTTTCTATCAATCTAAATACCTTAATGTTATTATCAATTTGCTTCTCATCAACCAGGTTCGTCTTTTTTTGTAGGATAACTTCCATATTGTCGTTAAAACCTAATGCTGCTGCGCTATCGTTCGGGCGATAGGTAAACGAAACATCATCGGCAAAACCACGCACGTATGGGTGAATATGAGTGTCTAATTTGAATTTTTTGTCCCTCTTCAAACTACTATTACATATTTTACAGCTCGGAATTAGATTGTAAAACGATAGGCCAAACATTGGAAACTGTGATTGACATAAGAAATGATCCAATTCCGGCCTTGTAAATTGCCCCTCTGATGTGACAACCGTGAAAGTGTATTGGCGGTTGCAATAGGGGCAAACTCTGATGTCCAGTGCTGATGCTAAATGGTAAGCATTGTAAGGCAGGGTTGTTTTTCTGATAAATTTCTTATAGTCAAAAACTTTGTGTAATCCTTTATTGAAATGGATACAGCGATGTTGAGCACAATGGGACTTATAATCAACATGAATTTTTTCCAGATCAGCAGGCAGACCTGTGATGATATCATAAAGATTCGTTTCAATAAAGTCTTTTTGGCATTTTTTTAAACTAGAAACAGCTTTAAATGCCGAATTGACCGAAGGTCTAATTGCTTTGAAATGATTTTCGCAAAGTTCTTTAAGATCGCGTTTTTCGTTATTTTCAATCTTGATCATCTCTTTTTTCTATTTGCTTTAATCTCCGTTCGATTTGCTCCATTTTAGCTCTTAGTACGCTGGCTTCGGCATTAACGCCGAGCTTTTGAGCATAAACTTCCTCCAGTTTTATTCGAAGAATTGGATCATCCACAATGTCAATCGTTTTGCGAACATACACAGGGTCTAACACAGTGGTACTATTTGGCTTCGACCATTCGAAGATTTCGTCGATTATCTTTTTTGCAAATTTTCCGATAAAGCCGTCCTTTAGAAAAAAGGCATCGTACATAATTTCGTTTATGTTAGCACCAAAAGAATACTTCGGAGCTTCTTTTTTATCCACCAAAACTAATTTTCCGATTCCAGCTTTTTTTAAATAAACTGTCGAGTAGTGCGGTACATCAGATAAACTAATTGGTGAATGCGTAGTGAAAATAAGCTGCAAATTGGGGTGATTTTGTGAGCGATTAAAGTTTATTATGTGCGGTAGCGCGTCGACAAGTGTTTTTACGTATTCTTTTTGCCAATGTGGATGGAACCCGGTTTCGCCTTCATCAATCAGTATATAAATCGTATCCCAACTTTTTATCTTCTTCTCTGTCTGGATTTTCTCAATTTGTCTTTTCGCGTAATATAAACGAGCAAAAAGATCAAGATATGCCTTTTCCCCCGAACTAATATTTCGCCAGTCAAATTGTAAAAGGCTTTTCGCTTGGCGCTCTCCGATCAGTAATAAGGAAAGGCTATTCGTAAACTTGATAAATTGGCGAATTAAGTCACCAGCGGCTAATAATTCTAAATCGAAAGATATGTAGCCGTTTTGATCAACATCAATATCCGTTGATTTTTCGATGTTGAGTTTTAACAACTTATAGAAATCAAGAATGGGTTTAGCCTGGAATATGTTCTGATTGCGTAAAAACTCCTCTACGTACTTTTCGAATGATAGCGCCTGCAAGTCTGGAATATCGTCATCAGTAAACTTTACATGACCTTCTTCCAATGTGGCATTTGTATCTTCTTGGGTTCTAAAAATATACTTCCATATATAAAATAAAGAATCAAGAATTGCATATTGACGATTGAAAACATGCGATCTAATGCGTTTACTGGTACGTTGGTGTTCATCTTTCGCAGCATGAATCGCATGTCTCTCATTACGCCATAAGTTCACCCCAATTTCGTAAAAAGGCCGGAAGTCATAAGAAACATTGTCCAATCCTTTTTGATCATGTGGCAAATCTGGCTCGATTAATACAACACTGGGGCGTTCGGGAACATTAATGGGATTAACAAAATTTCTCGCAAATTTTAATCCAGTTATAAAGTCAATTTGTCTAGTGATATTTTTAAAGACATGCAAGTCGACTTGTTTTAAGTTTTTAGTAGTGAATTGATCTTCGTAATAATCGTCATTAATCAAAGTGTTGGATGACACATCTATATCGTAGGAACTGGCCAGTAGAACAGGCTCCTGGAAATCATATATCGGATTATAATAAATTAAAGAACGATTCTCTTTTTTAAAGGTTGAAGAAACGTTAAAATTTACGATGATGTCCTTATTGGTCAGATTTTGCATAAATAACTGACCCGACTCATTCATGTATATTAAAACACCTGAAATATAGTCATACCGCTTTCCAAATGCATTTCGAATAAAATTTAAAATATTCGTTTTACCTGTCCCATTTTCGCCTACTAAAGCAGTTACATTTAAGACCCTGAAGCGCTTAGATGAATAAAAGTTCGGAATATATTGATTATTTGCTTGCCTGAAAATTTGAAAGTTATCGCCATCCTTTTTTGTAGAAAAATAGTGTGGTGAACCGAAATTAATATCGAGGCCTTCTATATTCAGATATTCATCTATATAGCAATAAACCAATTGCATAAGTCAAGGTTTAAATTATAAAAGTAGAGAAATAATCATAGAAGCACTAATATTCATACAATCATTCACTCACCGTGACTGTTACAAAAAGCTTCACCACCGCTTCCGGCTTTAGGGATTTCTGAATTAATCCAGTCAATTTTTGCTGCTTTTGATAAGCAGTGATGGAACCATTAAAGAAAAAATTAACTCCGGAAAGAACGGTTCAAATATTGGCCAAACATGGCACAATAATCACACTTGAAGAAGCCGTAGTCTTATTGGAATTCATTGAAAAAATGGGTAAATTAGCTATAGAACACGCTTTAGAAGTATGCAAATAGCCGATTTATATATCCGTGTGAGTACCGATGAACAAGCGGACAAAGGGTACTCACAGCGCAGCCAGGAAGAGACGCTAAAAAAATATTGTGAACTGAAAGGAATCCGGATCAGGAAAATCGTTTTTGAGGATCATTCCGCCAAAACGTTTAACCGTCCGGCATGGATGTCTTTAATGCTTGATCTTAAAAAAACGAAAGGTCGACATTCTGACCTCATTCTCTTTACGAAGTGGGACAGGTTCAGTCGCAATGCCGGTGATGCTTACCAAGTAATCAACGAATTGAAAAAACTGGGTATCGAGCCACAAGCTATCGAACAACCATTAGATATCAGCATCCCGGAAAACAAGATCATGCTGGCCTTCTATTTAGCGGCTCCCGAAGTTGAAAACGACCGCCGTGCTTTGAATGTGCTGGTGGGTATGCGCCGTGCACGGAAAGAAGGTCGCTGGATGGCTTCGGCTCCGATTGGATATATTAACAGGTCATTTGAAGATGGACGAAAATATATTGCGCCAAAGGAACCTGAAGCAAGTATCTTAAAATGGGCATTTGAAAAAATTGCCGAGGGGCATTTCTCAACAGAACAGGTTTGGAAGTGCTGTCGGGAAAAAGGATTGAAGTGCGGTAAAAATAATTTCTTATTGGCAGTTCGCAATCCTGTTTACTGTGGTAAAATACGAGTGCCTAAATATAAAGATGAAGAAGAAATGGTTGTGGATGGATTGCATGAGCCGCTAATTACGGAAAACCTTTTTTGTAAAATGCAGGTAGCGTTGGATAAGCGTAGCCGACAAACACCGGGTAAACAACTGTCTGGCACAACTATTACCACCCCAAAACAACTTCCATTACGTGGTTTTCTGGTTTGCCCAAATTGTGGTCGTATGCTGACAGGTAGCCCCTCAAAAGGTCGCAACCAGTATTATTTCTATTACCATTGTAGCACGAAATGCGGCTGGCGGCATAAATCTGAGATTGTTAACGAGGCTTTTCTAAAGCAAATCAAAGAATTTGAAGTTCGGCCAGGTATGACCGAGATCGTCAGCCTTTCTCTACGTGAAAAATTCTACGATGACGTTTCGCAAAAGAAGGATGGTCGAAAAGACTTGGTTAACCAGATTAATTTATTAACCGACAAATTAAGCATTGCACGGGAACATTTAATGAACGAGGTGATCGATGCCGCTGATTATCGTATTATTAAGCTGGATTGCGATAACAAGATCAAGGGTCTTGAAGCCCAATTGAGCGAATTGCCCAAAAATGCAGTAACAGGAGAGGATGTGATTAATACGGCTGTTACAGCGCTTTCACAGCTAGAAATCCTGTTCAACACTGATGATATGGACCGTAAAAGAATGGTGATTGGTTCGATGTTCCCTGAAAAATTGTGGTTTGACGGGGCGGAACATCGAACCACCAGGCTGAATGATGGAGCCCGTGTCATGTATCAGATTAACAGTGAATTACAAAAGAAAAAAAGAAGGGCAAGTAACGATAATTCGTACTTGCCCAGTTGGGTGCGCCCACCTGGGCTCGAACCAGGGACCAAAAGATTATGAGTCTTCTACTCTAACCGACTGAGCTATAGGCGCGGTTAATTTTCAGAGTTGCAAAGGTAAAAAAAAGTTGATTAGTTGAAAATTCAAATCGTACAAAATTCAAATTACGTAACTTTTTTTGCCTTTAATAGTTTGGCGTTATTGTATGTTTGCCGCAGTTAACTAACTTATACCGCATTATGGCAAATATAAAAAACATCATTTTCGACTATGGTAACGTAATATTTATGCTCGATTTTCTGAAGTCTCAACGGGCCTGGGAAGAGATCGGCATCGATAATTCGAATGAGTTTTATGGTCATAAGGTACAGGACCCGATCTTTACTGCCTTTGAGGATGGTTCGGCTACGGCTGAGGAGTTCAGAAGCTATATCCGGGAAAAGACCGGGAACCCGGATTTAACGGATGCGCAGATCGACGAGGCCTGGAACGGCTTGCTGGTAGGTGTAACACCGGGAAATCATGAGTTGCTGCTCGATCTGAAATCGAAATACAGGACTTTTTTGTTAAGCAATATCAATCCTATCCATTACGATTATATCATGGCCTATCTCGGCCAGGAGTTCGGCTTTGCCGGTAACGATCATTTATTCGAAAAGGTGTACTATTCGCACCTGGTGGGCAAGCGCAAACCCAATGCAGAGATATTTGAACAGGTGCTCAACGAAAATAACCTCGACCCGGCCGAAACTTTATTTATCGACGATAGTCCGCAACATATTGCTACAGCACAAAAGCTGGGGATCCAAACTTACCTGATGACCGCTCCCGATAACATTCAGGCGCTGAATTTCTTAAAATAGTATCGGCAGGCAGTCATTACATGCCGAAATTCACGGCAATGTTGCGACACGTAAATTAAGCTGTATCGTAAACTGTCGATACAAAGTTGTTTTAAAGCAAATTCCGGCTTTTGGGTTTGATTTTATAGGGATATGCGCCGGAGGATTAATTTGTAGTTGGCGGTGATCGGTATCCTGATTTTGTAATTGGTTGATAAGAATGAGCAAGATGGAAGATATAAAAGATTTAAAATCGATAAAACTCCTGGTAGATGAATTTTATAAAAAGGTAAGAGCCGACGAATTACTCGGGCCGGTTTTTAACGATGTGATAAAAGACGGCTGGCAGCCCCATCTTGAAAAAATGTATGCCTTCTGGAATTCTGTGTTATTCGGTGTGCCCGGATTTAAGGGAAATCCCTTTGCGCGCCATGCGCCACTGCCAATCGGGGCCGAACATTTTGACCGCTGGATAAGCATGTTCAATGAAACCGTTGCCGAACATTTTGAAGGGGAAAAGGCCAAGGAAGCGAAATCAAGGGCCGGGATGATAGCGGTAATGTTTCAAAGCAAACTCGCAGCCATAAAAAATGGCAAAGGGATAATTTTATAGGAAGTTTTTATACAATCAGGTTCCGCCCGGAGCGTTGTTACAGGCCGGTTTCTTTTTTGATGCGGCGTTAGATAGAAAATGTACGCTTAGCTAATAGAATAAGACTTTTAGTTAACTTTTTTTATCGAATATTAATTATATATTTTTTAGCTCCGATTACTATAGTAGATGTAAAAAAATACGTACTATTGGGTGTAAATTATTGCTTCAGGAGCTTATTAATCAGGAGTTAAATGCGACTATCGTACGGTAGCATTATCCCCTCAAAACCTGCTTTTAAGAAACGGGCAATAAAGTAACATAAACGTATTGCAATTTTTCGGCCTTGTGCCATCTGCCTTATACCACCAAAGCTGTTATCTTATATAAAACCTGCTATAAACCCAACACAATGGAAAGACTTTTACTTACGGGAAGTGCTGTATTTTTAACAAAAATAAAACCCGGAAGCCCCGCAGTCATCCCGGCAAAATATCATGCAGCGCGCAAGGCGTTTAAGCTATTTTTTGCTGCGGCATTAATGACATTTGCCTTTTTGTTTCCAGCCGCGGTGCAGGCCCAGCAAATTACAAGTGTTGACGGCCCGCTTCCGGGGAGCTACGGCTTAGGGCAAACGCTCACCTTTACGGTACATTACGATGCGCCTGTTAACGTGGTTACTGCCGGGGGGACGCCGTATATCTTAGTGAGCAAAATTGGCGGCACTGTAATACATATACCGTATGCCAGCGGTACAGGAACCGCCGACCTTGTGTTTCAGTACACAGCCACCGTTGCCAGCAGCGATCCGGATGATAATGGTCTTCATATACAAGTAAATCCTATTGTACTGAACGGGGGTACCATTAAAGATGCGTCATCAGGTAATGACGCGGAGCTATCATTTACCGCGCCCGATGTGAGCAATGTGCTGATCGATGTGGTTGGGCCGACAATATTATCCATTACTGCCGACGATCCGAATCCTACCAGTTCGGAGACGGTTAATTACACCATGACTTTTTCTGAATATGTACCTGTGGACCAGATAACAGAATCCGTATTCAGCCTGGTGCAAACCGGTACGCTGAACGGCTACATCATGTCGATAACGCCTGTGGATGCCACTGATCTGGATCAGCAGGGGAGCACTATCGCGGCAGCTACCACCTATTCGGTAGCGGTGTGCGGCCTTACAGCCGATGGCACAGTAAGGCTTGATGTTAACGATACCGGAACCGGCATAACAGACATGGCCGGTAACCCTATTGGCGGTGGCTTTCATACGGCCGATGTTTATACCATACAGGCAACGGGCAGCGGTACGCTTAGCGCTCTTTCTGTAGGCCTCGGTACTTTATATCCCGGTTTTGACCCGGCTATGCTGGTGTACCATGCTTCGGTTCCAAACGGTACCACAAGTATCGATATTACGCCAACCGTTAGCGTTGCAACTTCTACGGTTACGGTTAACGGCATAACGGCAACAAGCGGCAGTCCGCTAACGGTTTCACTCAATCCGGGCGATAATCTGCTGCCCATTATAGTTACCGCCCAGGATGCAAGCACTACCGAATATGACCTTACGGTAACCGTGATCAACCCGGCACCAACCATCAGTTATCCTACGCCAAACGCACTTTCGGCCGGGGTGGCGGCCAATATAGCGCCAACGGCCAGTAATGTGGATGCGCCGGGTTATAATGCCGTCCCTGCTATTATAGGGTCGGGTTTTACGGCACCATCGGGTATTGCGCGCGATTCTGATGGAAATATCTATGTAGTTGATTCAGCGGCAGGCACGGTTTCGAAGGTTGCGCCGGATGGAACCATAACGGTAATAGGCACAGGCTTTTCCAACCCGCTTGGTGTTGCGGTGGATGCCAATAAGAACGTATATGTGGCCGATACCCAAAATGGCCAGGTAAAGAAAATAGCGGCCTCTGATGGAGCAATTACCAGCATAGGTTCTGGCTTTAGCAGTCCTACAGGCGTGGCGGTTGATAAGTGCAATAATATTTATGTCGCAGATTCTTTTGCCGGGATGGTGGTTGAAATATCAGCCGACCTTACTCAACAGGTAGAGATAGCTCCTTATAGCTTTGTGCTGCCCTGGGGCGTTGCGGTTGATCATAACGGGAATATATATGTGGCAGATGCCGGCGATGGCAGTATAAAAGAGGTTCCTGCCGGGCAGGATACAGCAACGCCTATGGGAAGCGGTGGCTTTACTTTTGCAATAAACGTTGCTGTCGACCAGTCGAATAACGTATATGCAGCCGATTTTATCAATAATGTTATCGTCAGGATTTACCCCGACGGCACAACACAACCTGTAATAAGCGGCGGGATCAGTCAGCCTTATGGCATGGTTGTGGATGGGGCCGGGAAGCTATACGTAGCAAGCTCAGGCACATGGAATGTACAGGAGTTTACACCGAGCGGGGGCTATTTCGTTAGTCCGGCCTTACCTAAGGGGCTTTCTATCGATAATACTACAGGTGTGATCAGCGGAACACCATGCGCAGGTACGCCAGCTACCGATTATACCGTTACGGCATACAGCAGCGGCGGCCCTGTAACTGCATTGGTTAATATCTCGGTTGTTTCTAACGATGCTACCCTGGCTTGTTTAACTGTAAGCAATGGCAGCCTTTACCCTTATTTCGATCCATTGTTTCTGAGCTACCGTAATGCTGTTCCAAATAATGTGTCTTCCATCACGTTTACCCCAAAGGTTAACTATCCTGCGGCAACCGTGAAGATAAACGGCACGGCTGCTGTTAGCGGAACGGCTTCTGATCCTATAAATCTTAACGAGGGTGATAACACGATCTATATAGAGGTGACCGCTGAAGACGGCGTCACCACCCTTACCGATACCATAACCGTAACCCGTTTACACGCCATACCAACGGTTACCTATCCAACGCCGTTGAGCTATACCCTGAACGTTCCGGTCTCGCCGCTTACACCGGGTGGGGCAGGGGCAGGAGCGCCGGGGCATTCAACTACTTCTGTTCCGTTAGGATCGGGTTTGGGTGGGCCGGTAGCTACCGCGGTAGATGTAGCGGGCAATGTTTATGCTACCGATATTTTGGGTGGAGCCGTTATTAAGGTTCACCGCGATGGTACTGCGGCCGATACGCTGGCCAACGGATTGTTAGGGGCGTTCGGCGTGGCTGTGGATGCTACCGGGGCGATCTATTTTACCGAGATAGGTACCCTGTCGTTAAAGAAGATACCCGCAAGCGGCGGCACCCCGGTTATCATCAGCACCGACTTTGTGCAGCCGATGGGCGTAGCGGTAGACGCCAATAATAATGTTTATGTAACCGACTTTGCCGATGATAAGATCAAGGTGTTTGCCAACGGTGGCCTGGGCGCAGAAACCACAATAAGTACCCACTATGACCAACCCTTCGGTATTACTGTAGATAAAGCGGGTAATATCTACTACGCCAGCCAGAATAAAGACAGGATACGGAAAGTCCCTATCGATGGCTCGCCGCAGGTAACCGTGGCCGGGCTTAACGCTTTAGCCCCTACGGGTGTTGCTATAGATGATGCAGGCAATATTTATGAAAGCGGCCTGTTGGACGGCAAGATAAAAATGAAGCCGGCCGATGGCAGCGCCGTGGTATGCTTCCCTATCTTCTTCGGAGGCCCAACCGGGCTTGCTTCTGATGCCGTTGGCAATTTATACATTGCCGATGCGCTGAGTCCGCTGGTACAGGAAATACCGGTGATGGGAGGCTATTTTGTTGCACCAACGCTGCCAACAGGTCTTTCGATGGACCCGGCTACCGGTACTGTAAGCGGAACCCCGACGGCTTTAAGCGCTGCCAAGGATTACACCTTCAGCGCTTACTCCGACGGGGGAGGCGCGACAGCAGTTGCAAACATCGCCGTTCTGTCGGGCAATGCCTTGCTCACCAAAATTGTAACCAACCCGAATGTCAAGCTAAGCCTGGTTAACGGACCTGATTTTAAGGACTATACCTCGAGGGTGGGTTTTTCAACAAGCTCGGTAACATTAACACCGGTTACCAATGATCTGACCAGTACCATAAAAATTAATGATGTGGTTGTGGCGGCAAATACACCTTCGGCACCAATATCCCTTGATTTAGGCGATAATGTGATCAATACCGTAGTAACCGCACAGAACGGCATCAACACCAATACTTACAGTATCAAGATCACCCGAATAGCCGAATCGGCGCTGGCAAGCCTTTCGGTAAGCCCGGCTACTACCCTGCATACTGTTGCGGGGCCTGATTTTAAGGATTATACTGCTACGGTGCTCAATTCGGTAAACGCCATTACACTCACCCCATCAACGCCTGAAATAAGTAGTGTTATTAAGGTTAACGGCGTGGTTGTAGCATCAGGAACGGCTTCTCAGAGTATTCCGCTGGTTGTGGGCGATAATACCATCATCACTACTGTAACCACCGGCGCAACTACAAATACTTACAGCCTGGTAGTAACCAGGCAGGGACCTGTACTGGCTACGATTGCCCTCAGCCCAAATACCACGCTGAAAACTGTAGCCGGCCCTGATTTTAAAGATTACACAGCTGCTGTAGTTAATTCTGTTAGTTCGGTTACCTTAACGCCGACTGCTTCCGATCCTTCAAATGTGATAAAGGTGAATGACGTGATCGTGGCTTCGGGAACGGCATCGGGAAGTATTGCATTGAACGAGGGCGATAATACCATCACCACAACGGTGACCGATGGCACTACCACCAATACATACAGTATTAAAATTACCCGGCAAGCGCCCGCCATACTGGCCAGCCTTACGCTGAATCCGGCTACATCACTTAGCCAGGTAAGCGGTCCTGATTTCAGGGATTATACGGCAAGGGTGGGTAATTCTATTAGTTCTGTTACCGTTACCCCCAAAACTGCTGATCCTACGAATATTATAAAAGTGAATGATGTGGTTGTTGTTTCGGGTACGGCATCGGCAGCTATTCCGCTTGTTGTGGGCGATAACACCATTACCACAATTATAACCGATGGTGTATTAACCAATACCTACAGTATCAAAATTACAAGACTGGCGCCCGCTATATTGACCAGTATCACGCTCGATCCGCGGGTAACGCTGGCAACAGTAGCAGGCCCCGATTTTAAAGATTATACAGGTACGGTAAGTACTACGACTACTTCGGTAACGGTAACGCCAACTACTCCCGATGCTACCAATATTATCCAGGTAAACGGCCTGGCGGTTGCATCTGGCACAGCCTCGGGCGCAATACCGTTGAATGTGGGCGATAATATTATCACCACCACTGTAAGCGATGGCGCTACTACCAATACGTACAGCATTAAGCTTAACCGGCAGCCGCCCGCTGTATTGGCAAGTATTGCAACTAATCCCAATATAAAACTAAAAGCAGTAAGCGGTCCCGATTTTGCAGATTATACAGGCTCGGTAGTTTATTCGGTAGCATTGATATCAATTATTCCAACCGCTATTGCCCCTTCAAATACGATAAAGGTTAACGATATAGTGGTAGCCTCGGGCACAGCTTCTTTAGCTATTCCGTTAAATGTGGGCGACAATACCATCGTAACCACCGTAAGCGATGGCAGTACCACAAACACCTACAGCATCAAGATCACCCGGCAGGCGTCATCTGTTTTGGCAAGCCTAACAGTCGACCCATCGGTGACTTTAAGTCAGGTAGCGGGGCCTGATTACCGGGATTATACCGGCAGGGTTGGTAATTCCGTCAGTTCAGTTACTGTTACGCCAAAATCTTCCGATCCGGTAGATATGATAAAGGTAAACGGCGTGGTTGTTGCCTCGGGCACGGCATCAGGGGCTATTCCGCTTATTGTAGGTGATAACATAATTACCACAACGGTAACCGGTGGCCTCGGCACCAATACCTACAGCATAAAAATTACCAGGCTGGCACCGGCGGTTTTGCTTACCTTCACTGTAAATCCGAACGTTGCATTAAAAACCGTGGCGGGGCCTGACTTTAAGGATTATACCGGAACAGTTGACAATAGCGTTACCTCGGTTACTATAACGCCTGCAACCCCCGATGCAACCAACGTAATAAAAGTTAACGATGTGGTAGTGGCCAGCGGCAGCGCTTCGGCAGCTATACCGCTAAATGTGGGCGACAATACTATTGCCACCACGGTGACCGATGGGACGATTACCAATACTTACAGCCTGGTGATTACCCGGTTAGGCATGAGTATAACCAACCTGAAATACGACGGATCGCAGGAAATGCCGGTAGATCCGGTGGATGTTGTGGTGCATCAGAACGTATCGCCAAATGGCGACGGCAACAGCGATCATTTACAGATAGATGGTATTACTGCTTATCCCGATAACAAGCTTCAGATCATGAGCAGGAGCGGGGAACTGATCTATGAAACCAAAGGTTACGACAATCAAACCAAAATATTCGACGGACACTCCACAAACGGCAAGCTGCAACAGGCCGGTACCTATTTCTATTCGCTCGAATATAAAACCGCCACCGATGTTAAGCGCAAAACCGGTTTTATTGTGATTAAGTATTAAGGGGAGAGATTAGAGATTAGGAATTAACAGGCTTATCAGCATCAGACTTACGAAGTTTTAAAACTTCGTAAGTCTTTTTTTTTGCTCCTTTTTTTCTTACCTAACCTCTGTTCTTTAGTCTATAATCTCTAAATCTCAATACACTTAGTGTTTGTTTAACACACGATGCTTTTTGTTTATTTATGCATAATTTTTGTTTTTTAAGCTTTTTTATGGCTAAATTGCGCCACCAATTATATTAGAAACTTACGTATATTATACACTAAGCCTATGGAGAACTTCGTTACGCTGGGGCAATTTATTATTGAAAAACAGGCCGACTTTCCATACGCCAAAGGTGAGCTTTCACGCTTGCTGCGCGATATTGGCATAGCCGCTAAAATCGTAAACCGGGAGGTAAACAAAGCCGGACTGATGGATATCCTCGGTAATGCAGGCAGCACCAATATTCAGGGCGAAAGTCAGCAAAAGCTCGATGTGTATGCCAACGAGCAATTTATTTCGGCCCTGAAAAGCGGCGGGGAATGCTGCATCGTCGCCTCCGAAGAAAACGAAGACATTATCCGCATAGATACCGGCGTTTCTAAGGATGCCAAGTACATTGTAGCTATCGATCCGCTGGACGGCTCTTCAAATATCGATGTCAACGTTCCGGTTGGTACTATTTTTTCTATTTACCGGCGCCGCTCGGTAAACGGTGCCGCCACGATCGACGACGTGCTGCAAAACGGTACCGAACAGGTGGCCGCCGGTTACGTGATCTACGGTTCTTCTACCATGCTGGTTTATACCACAGGGAAAGGCGTGAACGGCTT
The DNA here is from genome assembly GCA_036569325.1 of Mucilaginibacter sp. Lineage (GTDB taxonomy): Bacteria > Bacteroidota > Bacteroidia > Sphingobacteriales > Sphingobacteriaceae > Mucilaginibacter. The sequence continues at coordinate 40,138 of DATCQV010000133.1, forward strand.
TACGCTCGACCCTTCTATCGGAGAATTTTGTTTGTCGCACCCCAATATGCGCATACCTGAAGACGGACTCATTTATTCTATAAACGAAGGCAATTACGTTCATTTTCCCCAAGGCGTAAAAAAATATATCAAATACTGCCAGGTGGAAGACAAGGCGACCCATCGCCCATATTCATCCCGTTATATTGGCTCTATGGTGGCCGACGTGCATCGCAACCTCATTAAAGGCGGCATATTTATTTACCCGGTTACCGCGTCGGCTCCTAACGGTAAGCTGCGCCTTGTATATGAATGTAACCCCATGGCCTTTTTAATTGAGCAGGCGGGCGGGCGCGCCACCAATGGCGCTGAAAGGATCCTGGATATTCCCGTTACCGAGCTTCACCAACGCTCGCCCATCTTCATCGGTTCGGAAAATATGGTTCGGCAGGCCGAAAGCTTTATGGCCGGCGAACTGCTGTTTGCAGAGCAAAAAACCGAAGCCCGCAAAGTCTCGTAACCTATTTCACCCGGTGTTTTCACGGGGTGAAATACCGTTATTTCACCGGTTGACGACCACTGTAATTTATGATATTTTTATATAGTTAATTGTTAATTAAAAAATGCAGTTAATGGTTAGTTATGAAATTTATTGTAAATGAGATTTTTAAAGATCATTAATGTGGAATTAGTGAAAGCTGTGTTTTGTTTTTTAACCTAAACCAAAAGAACTTGTATAACCGTAACTCCGAACAGGACATTTTGCCCCCAAATATAGATGAGAAGCTTTTCAGGCTGCTTATTGAAAGCGTAAAAGATTACGCCATATTCATGATCGACCCCAACGGTTATGTTATGAGCTGGAACAAAGGAGCCGAAAATATTCATGGCTACCGGGAAGACGAGGCCATTGGCGAGCACTTTTCCATCTTCTATACCGGCGAAGATAATAAGAAGAACGAGGCCAGGAATAACCTGAATGCAGCCCTTAAAAACAGCTCGCACGAAAATGAGGGCTGGCGCCGGCGGAAGGACGGCAGCGTTTTTTGGGCCAGTGTGAGCTTCACCACCATTTATGACGACAAAGAGCACCTTGTGGGCTTTGCAAAGGTAACCCGTGATATCACCGACAGGAAACAAGCCGACGATCATAAAGCCCGCGTAAACCTGGAGCTGGAAAACCGCGTACGGGAAAACACTAAAAGGATTGTCTCGAACGAAAAGCGGTTCAGAAAGCTGATCGAAAACAGCTATGATGGTATTACCTTGTTTGACCGGGAACTCAATATTATTTACAGAAGTGCTTCGGCCGAACGTATTACCGGCCTGAGTGCCATTGCCAGGGGCGAATATGATATGATGGATCTGGTTCATAACGACGATAAAAAGGCGGTAGATCAGCTTTTTAAAGATGTACTTTCAAAACCGGACATACCTTTTGTGATCATGTTCCGGCTAAAACACGAGAACGGCGGTTACGTATGGCTGGAGAGCTTTTTCATCAACCGGCTTAACGATGCGCATATCGATGCCATTGTGTGCAATTTTCGCGACGTTACCGAAAGGGTGAATGCCGAAAGGGAAATACGAAAAAAAACAGAACAGGTGGAAAGTATCCTCGAAAGCATAACCGATGGCTTTATAGCATTGGATAACAACTTTTGCTACACCTATGCCAATCAAAAGATCGGTGAAATGATAGCCCATTCGCCCGAATCGCTCATTGGTAAATGCGTTTGGGACGTATTTCCCGATGCTGTTAAATCTGAAACCTACAATGCCTTTAACGAGGCCATGAGAACGCAGCAATATGTTAGCCACGAGGATTATTTTGAACCGCTTGACCTTTGGCAGGAAAATCATATTTACCCCTCAGCATCCGGTTTATCGGTTTTTGTAAGGAATATCACCGAGAAAAAGAGGGCCGAAATGGAACGTGAAAAGATCACCGCCGATCTTGTTCGCCGTAATAAAGACCTGGAGCAATATACCTATATCATTTCTCATAACTTAAGGGCGCCGGTGGCCAACATCAAAGGTTTGTCTGACCTGCTTAACTGCTATGATCATACCGACGAAGACTGTATACAAACACTTGGTGCGCTGGCCAGTTCGGTAAGAAACCTTGATAAGGTCATTATCGACCTGAACCAGATCCTGCAAACCGGTAAGCAGGTGAACGATAAGAACGAGCCTGTATCGATGCAAGTAGTGGTTGAAGAAATAGTGCTGGAGCACCAGGCTATGATACAGGCCAATAATGTTACCATAAACTGCGATTTTACAGAAGTTGACGAATTGTATACCCTGAAAGGCTATCTGTACAGCATTTTCCAGAACCTTATTGTTAACAGTATCAAATACCGCAGGACAGATGCAGATCCGGTTATCAATATCACCTCCGGACTAAAGAAAGATAAGGTTACCATCAGCTTTTCAGACAATGGTAAGGGGATCGATATCGCCCGGCATGGCCAATTATTGTTCGGTCTCTACAAGCGCTTCGACCATACTGTTGAGGGCAAAGGCATGGGGCTCTTCATGGTAAAAATGCAGGTAGAAAGCCTGGGCGGCAGCATCGCCGTTGATAGCGAACTGGATAAAGGAACGGAGTTTAAAATTGAGCTTTTGGTGGATAAGGCCATTAATAAATTGCCCGAAGCTGCGTTTGTGAAAGTGGCAAGCTGAATTTTTTCCTGGCATTGGCCTCCGTGCGATTCCCGCCTTGGCGCGGGGCAGGGCGGGGTTTCTACGCCATGCCTTCCGCCGAATGTAAAGGGTAAGATAGTCCGCGAAGCCCCTTCCTCCTCTTTCTCCGGGGAAGGAACCGCACGGGCCATCGCTATAAAACCGGAAGTGGGAAGGAGTACCCTACAAAGCCCTCATGATGTGATAAAGAAACCGGCACATCCATTTCCTCGCCGTTCTTTACCAAAACCGGGCATCCATGTACATTCTTATCCACCCTGAAATTCCCTTCGCCAAAAACTTCCTTTATGGATTCAATTAAAAACGACCTCACCTCAAGTGATTGCTTTTCAGTATCATCGCTATCAACCACTTTTATACCCCAGGTTATGTGGTTAAAATGACTATCGCCATTAATAACCGTGGCTATCAATTCGTTATATAAAAGAGAACGGGAGTGGAGACAAAAAGAGTCATAATTAACAATTCCTGCTACAGTGGAGTCAAATCCAGAACCTGTTAATTGAGGTAACCCGAAGCTTGTCAATTGAAGACCGGCAGGCAGTTGCAGCGATGTCACTACGAACTTCACAGGCGTAAAGATCAACCCGGGTTGATGCCGCTGCAGGAACTTATAGGCCGATTCTTTAACCGACCATAACAGCCATACAAAAATTTCAAAAGGGATTCCGGCTAAACTAAACTCGTTATACAGGGGGAATTCTGCGTCAGAAAGTATTTTGGAGTAAAATTTATACTGATTGGTGCGGGCAGCGTTTATTGTACTTAAACATACAATATCGTTACCGGCGCTGATCATATTTTTTGGTTGAGCCTTTCGCTGATCACATCGATACAGGTACCAACGTTCACCATTTTGTCGGCAGCATCATAATCTATCTCAATATCGTATTTGGCTTCAGCGTCAATAATTATATCTACAAGGTTGGCCGAATTGATCTTTAAATCTTTTATGAGATCAGTTTGGTCATCAATGCTGTTCAGCATGTCCTTGTTTACCGTGTAAGGCGCAATAACTTTTTTGAGCTCATCTAAAATTTCCTGTCTGGTCATTATTTTTTAATTGTATTTACTAAGTATAAGGCACGAATTAACATCGCCGAAACCAAAGTTTGCTTTAGCTACAATGTTAACATCTTTTTTTATCATTTCAACAGGCAGTTTATTCAAACTTACCAGATCTGTAATTTGCGGATTCGGATCTTCCAGGTTAATGTTTGGATGAACAAAGCCATGTACTATCTGCAATACCGATGCCACAGTTTCAATCGAGCCTGCGGCGCTCAGCGAATGCCCGATCATTGATTTGAGCGAATTGGTATGCGGAAAATCATCCCCCGAACGGCCCAGCACCTCGATCCAGTTTTTTATTTCCTGCTTATCGGCATTGGTGGCAGTTAAATGACCGCTTACGAGGTCAACCTGTTCGCCGGTTATACCTGCCATTTCCATCGTTTCGCGGATACATCTTATCACGCCTGCAGAGTTTGCCGCCGTCATGGTTCCCCCGAGGCGCTGCCCGCCCGAATTGCTCGATGCGCCTAAAACCTCGGCATAAATTTTTGCGCCGCGTTCAAGGGCAAACTCCAGGTCTTCCAGTATCAGCGCCGCCGCTCCCGATCCGGGTACAAAGCCGCCTGCAGTAGCGCTCATGGGGCGTGAGGCCTTTTCAGGCGTATCGTTAAACTTACGCGATAATACCCGCATCGAATCGAAGGCGCCGTAAACGTACGTATCCACATGCTCCGAGCTGCCTACTAACATCCGTTTGGCATAGCCGTGTTTTACATATTCGTACCCCATGGAAATAGCCTGCGTGCCGGTAGCACAGGCAGATGAGTTGGTTATTATCCTGTTGCCAAAGCCAAGCCTGCCTGATATGTAGGAGGTGACGCCGCTGTTCATTGCTTGCTCCACCACACGCGATCCCAGTTTGCGGGCTTCCTTGTTATCCACCTTGCTGATCACGTTCTTCATAGCCTCGGTATCGGCAATGCTGTTGCCGAAAACGCAGCCCGTTTCCCAGCGCGGCTCTTCGGTATCGTAAGCCATGCCCGAGTCGGCCCAGGCATCCAGCGCGGCGGCTATGCCGTAGCCAATGTTCGTCCCCCTTAAACCGTGAAAAGTAACTTCGGAAATGTAGTTCTTCAGGCTTTCCCATTCAAAGGCCGGTACGCCCGCCACCTGGCAGCTGAAATTAAGCTCCCGGTAATGCGGAATAAATTTAATGCCCGATACGCCGTTCTGTATGGCATCCAGAAAAGCCGGTAAGCCTATGCCGTTTGGCGCTATAACGCCCATTCCTGTAACTACAACACGCCCGCTCATTTTTTTATCTCTATATTTTTGATGATGCCCGAGAACATACCGCTGGCTACCAGCTCATTTTCACTGTCAATCATTTCTACATAACATTTCAGCTTACCAAAACGGAAGTACTGTTTTTTAGAGATCACCGTAACCTTTTGCCCGGGCAGAACCATTTTATTGAACGATACCTCGGTCGACGTTAGCAGGGGGAATAACGTATCGTCGTCGGTAAAATTAACATCCGTTTGTTTTAGAATTAAAAATATACCCAGCACCACCAGGCCAATCTGGGCCATAATTTCGGTGATGATGACACCTGGTGTTACCGGATTACCCTCAAAATGATCCTCATAAAAAAAAGCGTCATGCTTAAGGGTGTAATCTCCGCGCACCTCGTTCTCATTCAGCAACGAAATGTTATCTACAAAACGAAAAGACGATTTATAAGGTAAATGGTTTAATATATGGTTATTCATGTATGCTCAAAAAAGTAAAACTACCGGCAATGTTCACCGCCATCTACGTGAATCAACGCGCCGTTTATCCAGCGGGCTTCATCCGTACATAGCAGGTACATAACAGCGGCAACGTCTTCTGGTTTTGTTAATCTTCCTAACGGATTGCGTGTGGCACCCATGGCCAGTAATTTATCACTTCCAGGGATCCTTTTCAGCGATGCCGTTTCGGTCACACCTGCTTGTATAATATTGGTTTTTAAACCGTAAGCGGCAAACTCGACAGCCATATATGTAGCCAGGCTCTCTAACGATGCCTTGGCGATTGATACCGCCGCATAGCCCTCCCAGTATTTATGTGCTCCCTCGCTGGTAAGGCCGATAATGCGCCCGTCGGTGTGGAAAAGACCAGCGTTAAGCAGAGAGCGTGTCCAGTCCAGCAAGCTGTTCGACATGGCGTAACTGGTCAGCTGGATATCGTCGGCAGATAGGGTTTGATGTGCATCATCACCGGTAAGGGGCTTCAGGTTGCCGCGGGCAATGCTGTGCAACAAAAGTTTTACAGTGCCGGAGGCGGCAATAGCAGCAAATTCTTTGATGAAATTTTCGCGGGCTTCCGCTTCGAGTGCATTGATGTTATAGGTAACGATCTGTACCGGGTTGGCGGCAGTAATAGCGGCAATATTTTCTTTCAGGAGTTTTTCGGACCACTTATTCTCGCGGTAGAGTACGGCTACGTTCATGCCATGTTGGGCCAGCTTCTCAACCGCAGCAAAGCCAAAGCCGCTTGAACCGCCCAGAATAACCGCCCATAAGCCTTTAAATTGTAGATGTTTATCCATTCAAACTTATTTACACCCCAAACCCCGAAATTGCAACCTCAAAGTAAGCGAAAATACCTTAAAAAATATACAAGATTTTAGAAGGATTATACAGATGGGAAGAATAGCTACCTTGCAATGCGAATCCAACTTACTTTTACACCGCGGCTGTTTCTCACAGCCGCTCTCGAAGCGATCGGGTGCGTGATAGCCTTCAGGATGATTATGCAGAGACGCGATGCATCGCGTCTCTACGTTTCCAATGCCGCTAAATCAGGTGTTTATTAAACCAACGCGCATTACCTTTCTCTAACAATTTCAATCCCCCGCTGTTAACTCAGGGATATTTAATTATGTTTGAACCAAAAATGAACATCACCATAAAACTGAAAATATTGACCGTAGCACTGTTGCTTACTGCCTTTGCTAAACCGCTCTATGCACAGAAATTTGAAAAAGCCGAATTTTATACCGTGATGGATTCCGGCGATCTGGCCGCTATCGAGAACCAGATCAGTATCGTTGAGGCATCGTCGACACCCAATAAGGAAGGCTACGAAGGCGCCCTGCTGATGCGCAAGGCCGGGAAATTGACCGTTCCTGCACAGAAGCTGAAGTACTTTAAGCGGGGCCGCATCCAGTTCGAAACAGCCCTCCAAGCTGATAAGGATAATACCGAATACCATTTCCTGCGCCTCGCCATCGAGGAACACGCACCGAAGATCGTTAAATACCACAGCGACATTGAGACTGATAAAGCTATCATTATCAAAAACTTTAAAAATCTGTCGCCGGCGGTGCAGCATGCCATAACCGATTATGCCAAAAAATCGAAGGTGCTGAAGCCGGAAGATTTTTAACATCCCTTAGCGGATTTTTATAAATTTGCGGCAGATGAGTAAAAAGGTACTTGCTATTTATTACACCCAGTCGGGGCAAATGGGTGATATTATCAGCACATTTACCGCACCGCTGTCGGCGGCCGGATTCTCCGTCGAAAAAGCCGAAATAAAGCTCGTATCAGGTTATGCCTTTCCGTGGAACGGCACGCGCTTCTTTTCGGTTATGCCATCCTGTGTGCTCGGTATTCCTGAACCCATCGAACCGTTAGATCTCAAAGAATCAAAATACGACCTCGTGATCTTCGGCTATCAGCCATGGTTCCTGTCGCCAAGCATCCCAAGCAATTCATTATTACAAACCCAGGAATTTAAGGCGCTCATTAAAGATACTCCGGTTATTACCATCAGCGCAGGCCGCAATATGTGGATAAATTCCTATGTGCGCGTCCGCAATATGATTAAAGAGACAGGGGCGAGGCTGGTAGGTAACGTGGCTCTGCTGGATAAGCACCCCAATCCCATCAGCTTCGTTACTATTTTTTACTGGATGCTTACCGGCAAAAAGGACAGGTATCTGAACATCTTCCCCAAACCCGGTGTTTCTGACGCAGATATTGCCGCCACCGCCGCTTATGGCGAAACAGTTGCCACTCACTTAGCTACAGGCAACTGGGACACGCTTCAGGACGAGCTGATCGAACAAAAAGCCGTTGAGATCAACTATAAATTGATGTTTATCGAGGCTCGTGCCAAGCCCATTTTTAAGGTTTGGGCTACTTTTATTGCCAGGCGCAAAAACCGCACACCCTGGCTTGCCGCATTTAAATATTATCTTTTTATTGCGTTATTTTTAGGGGCGCCGGTTTTATTGACGCTCGATGCAATATTTTTAAAACCTTTTTCGTCAAAACGCATTAAACGAAATAAACTAAAATATCTACAAGTAACATCTTAACCACCCAATATGTCTGATACTAAAGTTTATATCAACCGCACCTCTCACTATTTCCCGAACGAACCTGTTTCGAACGATGAAATGGAACAGTACCTGGGGTATATTGATAATAAGCCTTCAAAGTCGAAAAAGATCGTACTGCGCAACAACGGCATCGTAAACCGTTATTACGCGTTAGACAAAAACCACAAATCGACCCATACCAATGCCCAAATGACCGCCGAAGCCGTTCGTGCTTTGTTTAACGACGAGCCCGGCGAGCTAACCGAGGTTGAATTACTATCATGCGGCACTTCCTCGCCCGACCAGATGATGCCAAGCCACGGTGTAATGACCCACGGGTGGATCCCTGAAGTTGGCGGTATCGAAGTTGTATCCCCAGCCGGTGTGTGCTGCGCTGGCATGCATGCCTTCAAGTTTGCTTACCTCGCTATCAAATCGGGCGAAGTGAAAAAGGCGGTGGCAACTGGTTCCGAACGCTTTTCGGGCCTGCTGGTATCAGAAGTTTTTGAAGAAGAAGCGCAAAAGCTGAAAGAAATGGAAGAAAATCCTTACATCGCCTTCCAGAAAGACTTTTTGCGCTGGATGCTGAGCGACGGTGCTTCCGCATTTTTAATGACCGATAAGCCAAATGAGAACGGTTTATCGTTGCGTGTGGAATGGATAGAAGGCGTATCGTACGCAAACGAAATGGATACCTGCATGTACATGGGCGGCGAAAAACAGCCGGACGGTTCGCTGAAAGGCTTTATGGATTACACGCCCGAAGAGATCATGAACAAATCTATCTTCAGCGTAAAACAGGATATTTCTTTATTAAGCGATAATATTGTTCCGCTGGGCGGCAAAAAGATAAAGGAAATTTTTGAGAAGAAGGGTTTGGGTGTGAACGATATCGATTATTTCCTGCCGCACATCAGCAGTAATTTCTTCAAGAGCAAGATCTATGATATGATCGAGATCTACGGCGGCGGGATCCCTTACGAAAAATGGTTCATTAATCTTTACACCGTTGGCAATGTGGGTGCTGCATCAATTTACCTGATGATAGACGAATTGTTTAAAAGCGGCCGTTTAAAGAAAGGTGAAAAGATACTGTGCCTGGTGCCCGAAAGTGCGCGCTTCTCGTACATGTATGCCATGCTCACCGTTGTATAAAAAATGAAGAAGGACGAAGTGCCACAGGATGTAAGCGCGCTTGGTAAACTTACCAAAGAGGTTTGCTACGCGACAGACAGTGAGGGGAAATACACAACCGCATTGAGCAGCGGCTGGGACGTAAAGATCACCGCGCTTGACACGGCCTGGGGCGACATCGACAAACGCATTGCCAACGCCAAACAGCAGGTGCTGGACGGCAAGGCAAGTCCGCTTTTGTTTTTTATGGAATACAGGCTGATGGATACAGCTATTGTGGCGGGCTATACCGGTTTCTGGAAATGGCAGATCAAGCGCCACCTGAAGCCGGACGTGTTTAATAAATTATCAGACAAACAATTACAAAAATACGCCGAGGCGTTTAATACAGAGGTGGAAGACCTAAAATCGATGACCGTGCATGAAAACTGATTTTCAACACCGTCAGGCTGCACATTGTGAATCGGGCGTAACCAGTAACTTATTGTGGAATGCATCGGGTGGAAAGATCACCGAGCCGCTGGCCTTTGGCATAGGGGCGGGACTGTTTTTTACCTATATTCCTTTTATTAAGGTAAATAATGGTCCGGCTATTGCATTCCGTACCATGCCGGGCGTTATATTCAACCGTACCTGCAAATCGCTCAACATTTCCGTTGTTCGTAAAAAGTTTGGATCGAAGGAAAAGGCACAGACTTTTTTAGACGAGCGCCTTAATGAGGGCCGCGCCGTGGGCTGCCAGGTAGGTGTATACTACCTGCCTTATTTCCCGCGCGAATACCGTTTCCATTTCAACGGCCATAACCTCGTAGTTTATGGCAAGGACGGGGACGATTACCTCATCAGCGATCCCATTATGGAAGGTACCCACGTAATGGACAGCTACCAGCTGGAACGCGTGCGCTTTGCGAAAGGCGCGCTGGCCCCTCGCGGGCAGATCTATTACCCGAAAGAATCCGTCACTATATCAGACGACCGGATCCGCCAGGCCATTAAAAGCGGCATCAAAAAGAATGTGTATAACATGCTGCACATTCCCGGCAGCTTTGCAGGCATCAGCGGCATCAAAAACACGGGCAAAAAGATCAAAAAATGGCGCGATACGCTTGGTATTGAAAAATCGAAGCTGTACCTGGCACAGATGGTGCGCATGCAGGAAGAGATAGGTACCGGCGGCGGCGGTTTCCGCTATATTTACGGCGCTTTTTTACAGGAAGCCGATGTTTACCTGCCAGGCAACCAATTGACTGATATATCAGGTATATTTACACAGGCGGGCGATCTATGGCGCACGGCAGCCGTACACGCGGCGGGCATTTACAAAGGGCGCATTGGCAGTCAGGACGATTTTAACACCATGGGCGATTACCTGCTGGAAATAGCCGAAGTTGAACGCGCCGCCTTCGAAAAATTAAAGAACATCAAATGGCAGTAAAAGCCACATTGGCAATAGATATCCAGCATCTGGGTTTCGGGTACCCCGGCAACCCTGAGCCTTCGTTTACCGATCTTAATCTTCAGATTCCAAAGGGAGAACGCTTCGGATTGTTCGGCCCCAATGGTGCCGGTAAAACCACGCTGATCAGCCTGATGACGGGCCTGCTTACTGCCACCGAGGGTCATATCAAATTATTGGGGCATGATGTTGGCAAGCACAGCAACACCGTAAACCGTCTGTTCGGCTTTGTTCCGCAGGACTTTTCCTTTTACCAGGAATTGAGTCCCGTAGAGAACCTTGAATTTTTTGGTGCCTGGGCAGGTTTGAGCAAGCACACCATCAAACACCGTACCGACGAACTTTTACATATTTTAGATTTGGACGAGGTGCGTAACAAGGCCGTGGAAAAATTTTCGGGCGGGATGAAACGCCGCGTCAACCTTGCCATTGGTGTAATCCACGAGCCGGAGATCATATTTTTGGATGAGCCTACCGTTGGCGTAGACGTACAAACCCGCCATGCCATTATCGATTACCTGCTGCAATTGAACAAAAAAGGCACCACGCTCATCTATACTTCGCATCAACTCAATGAGGCGGAAGGCCTTTGCGAAGAAATAGCGATGATTGATGACGGAAAGATCATTGTACAGGATAACCTCGAAAAACTTTTGGCCGAACACAACGAAGAGAGCCTTGAACAAATGTTTTTGAACTTAACCGGAAAGGATATCAGGAACGATGTTTAAGCTCAAAGCCACCATCATTAAAGACATCCGCGTTTTGCTGCGCGATAAGGTAGGCATTTCGCTCATGTTCGTGATGCCTATTATCCTCGTTATCGTTGTGACGAGCATCCAGACCAGTACCTTTCAACTGGTGAACAAGAACCGCCTGCCTATCCTCATCAACAACAGCGATACCGGCGAAGCCGGTAAGCAACTCGTTACAGCAGTGGGCAAGATCGGTATGTTCAAAGTACTGCAGCAAAAAGGCCTGAACAGCGAAACGGCCATGACCGATGCCATGCACAAGGAAGACGCGATGCTGGGGGTGGTAATTCCCGCCGATTTTACCAAAAAGGTAAAGGCAAAATCGAAGAATATTGCGGGCAAGGCGCTTACCAGTTTTGGTTTACAGGGCGATACCGTTAAACCGGCAGGTGACGTTGATCCGCTTACCATTTATTATAATCCTGTTTTGCAGGATCAGATCAGGCTGTCGGTTAAGGGAGCCATCGGCAGCGCGTTACAATTGGTTGAAAGCCGCGAAACGCTGCGCAGCCTCTACTTTTCTATCAACGAAAAGCCGCTTCCTCAAAACCTCGAAGATGAAATGCTGAACAACAAAACGGCCATTAACGAAGTACCCGTATCGAAAGACGGTACCCGCAGTACGCCGAATGCCACTCAGCATAACGTGCCCGCGTGGACGATCTTCGCTATGTTCTTTATCATTATGTCGCTGGGCGGAAGTGTGGTAAGAGAGAAAGTAAGCGGCAGTTTTATCCGTCTCAAAACATTGCCTACCAGTTACCTCGTGGGGCTATTGTCGAAGCAGATCACTTACCTTGTGGTAACGCTGATCCAGGCCGCGGTGATATTTGCTATGGGCATCTGGTTGTTCCCGTATTTTGGCTTATCGCCGCTCAACCTGCCGAAGGATCTGTTAGCGTTGTTCGTGGTGACACTGGCCTGCGGCTGGTGCGCCGTAAGCTACGCTATTTGCGTAGGCGTATTTGCCGATTCGTGGGAGCAGGCTAATGGTTTCGGCGCCGTATCCATCGTAATACTGGCATGTGTGGGCGGTTTAATGGTGCCGAGCTTTGCCATGCAGGGCTTTTTTAAGTCGGCTGCCGATATTTCGCCAATGCACTGGTGCCTGCAGGCCTACTATACGCTGTTCCTGGAAGGCGGAAAATTAAAGGATGTTGTAAACAATATTATACCTTTGGTGATTATTACCCTGATACTACAGGTTGTAACCTTTATTGGGTTAAAAAGAAAGAATTTAATATAATTGCCTTGATGGAAAACACCGAACTAAAAGAACAGCTTAAAGCCCAGATCATCAAATTTTTGAACCTTACCGATCTTACCCCCGCCGATATTAAAGACGACGAGCCCCTTTTCGGTGATGGACTTGGCCTCGATTCCATCGATTCATTGGAACTTATCGTCCTCCTTAAAAAAGAATACGGCATCGATATCCGTGATCCCCGCGAAGGCCGTAAGGTATTGGTAGACGTAGCCACCATGGCCGATTATATCCAGGAGCACGGGAAGAAGTAAGCTTTTGATTTTTTGTTATCCTGAGCGATAGCGGAGGATGTTATACACCGTGCATTCAAAATGTGCATCAGCGTCATACATTTGCCGTTCCGTTATGTAAAACTTGTTTCGATATCCCACAGGACAGATAATATGCTATGCGATAGTGCGTAAATTTCATATATTTAAAACATGAAACGCCTGCTAAAAATCGCCATCACAATTATCGTCTGCTCACTAACTGCTTCCAAAGCTTCGGCCCAAACTATCGACGACAGTAATCTCGTGAATCAACTTTTAAGTCTGGGGAAATGTAATGCCTCTGCAGGTGATGCCTATTTAACAGGGCTGAAATATAAACTTGTAAGCAAAACTGTAAAAAGCATAAGCAGCGGCGATGCCACGTTCAGTAAATATAAGCTTGCCGACAGTCTGGGCAGTTATACACTTACTTCTATGAACGATAAGCCAATAAGCGCGGTGTGTATTACCTACTCAAAGGCCGTTGAAGAAAAGGCCATTGCGGATGTGCTGAAGATGGGCTTTGTGTTAAAACAGGGGCCCAATGCAGAGTTTGACCAGACTGTGTACGCGAGGGGCGCGGAAAGGTTTATTGTAAAAGAGGCTAAGAATGGCGATAAAACATATTACACCCTAAGCGGTAGCGATTTAACAATTGCTGTCAAAACAATAGAGGATGCTAAAGCTAAGCAATAGTGGAATAACTGGCCTGAAACTTCATACATACCCGGTCGCCGCCGGTTAATTTTCCGTTTGCAATAATCTCGATTTCAGCAGTTTTGTAGGTGATCTCCAACAATGCAGCAGCAGCTTTAATTGGCACAAGTATGCCTACAAACTTCAACTGGGTTGCTTTATTCAATTTTATCGGTCTACCTAAGGCCTGTTCCAATACAGCACGTACAGCATCCAGCATACAAGCTCCCGGCACTACCGGTTGCCTTGGGAAATGTCCCTTAAAAATTAAAGAATCAGTATTAATAGCCAGCGCAGCGGTGATAATACCCTCACTGTGTTCCAAATTGCCTATGCTGAAAACGTCGTCCATCGCGATCAATTAAATAGCCGAAACCAACATTAAGGAATGATATTTATTTTGATAGTGATTGTAGATCAATACCTTTTTAGGCCCCGGGTTAGGGATGCCGCTATCAACAACCGCGGCAGGTACTTCTCCCCGTTTGATCATATTCGCCGCCAGCCATAACGCAAAAGTCGGCGCAACGGAATATTCGCCGCTTAAATGTTTATAATTTGCTGTCGCGACATTGTTGAAAATGGACAACGCGTTGTACACCCCGTCATTTTGAATATCTCCGTTTTTCCCTGTAATAACCAGGTCGATATCATTAATTGTCAATGATTGAGCCTTTAGAAAATCGTTGATCTTTCTCTCTATTTCGGCGGTATCTTTCGGTCGATAAAAAATACGGACGGCATTCAGTTCCGCTTGATTACCGGCAGATGCCTCACCTGTCAGCAGGAAAAAGCCCGCACCCTCACCGCCGATGGTGCCCTTAGCTTTCTTACCGTACAATTCCAGGTTGCTGACCGGTTGCCGGCGGTACAAACCAAGCCGCGTTAAAATGGTGAAATTGGTATCCATCATTTCCTCGGTTCCGCCAACCAGCACATTCGCAGCTTCATCCTCGTTCAGCATCATCATCCCATCCATCAGCGCATGCTCAAACGAAACGCCCTTATGCACAAACGTATTGTTATATGCATGGCATTGCAGCATCAGTGCGATCTGCGCTGCCACCGTATTATGGGTAGATTGTATGAACGCAGTAGGGGGAAGCAGTTCTTCTTGCTGCTCTATGATACGCGTCAGAAAGGTCACCGTATCTTCCATACAGCCAAAGGCCGTACCTGTTATTATAGCGCCCGGCATATCGACGTTGCCGTTTGCCAGGCACCGCTTGGCTGCTGCTACGCCCATCTTGATCACATGGCTCATGCGCCTGATCTGTTTTGGGTCGATGAATTCTTTATAATCAGGTTCTAAAGCCGGCAGGCGGGTAGAATTATATTCAACGATGTCATTGAGAAAGCCATCGTTGTAGAAAGTTTGCTGTGCCGAGATACAGGCCGATGAGCGGATAAATACTTTCATACCTGCACCTCCGAGAAGATTAATGATGTACAATTGCCGCCAAACCCAAACGAGTTCGACATGACGTGTTTAATGGCTTTGCCTTTTTGAAACTTCGTTTCCGGTTCAAAAGGCATATCCACCATCCGGGTTTTAAAGCGAAGATTTGGGTAGATCAGTCCGTGTTTAATGGCCAATACCGAAAACACTGCCTCTACACCGCCGCTGGCTCCAAGCGTATGCCCCGTGAACGATTTAGTAGAACTTATGGGTGGATAATCAGGTTCGAACAATCGCTTTACGGCCGTCCCTTCCGAACCATCATTATTGGGCGTGCCCGTGCCATGCAGGTTGATATAGTCGATATCAGATGGCTGCAAACCGCTCTTTTTCAAAGCGCCCTGCATCGCCATATATGACCCCGTGCCATCAGGCGACGAAGCCGTTTGATGATACGCGTCGTTGCTGTTATTATAGCCGCTTAACCTGCAAAATACCGGCTTGTTTAAAGTTTTTGCCACTTTATCCGACACCAAAACTAAATAACCGGCGCCCTCACCCAAATTTAAACCTTCACGATTTTCGTCAAACGGTTTGCAAAATTCCTTATCCAGTATCATCAAAGTGTTAAAACCATTCAGGGTGAATTTGGTTAGCGCATCGGCGCCGCCGACAATTGCTATATCGATGATGTCGTTTTTGATGAGCCGCGCGCCATAAGCTATTGCATTGGCTGATGACGAACATGCCGTGCTGATCGTCGTCATAAAATCGGTGATGCCCAGCTGATCGGCTACGATCTCGGTCATACTGCCGCACTCATGGTCGAACACATTTCTTAGTTTACCCTTGCTGTTATCTTTCAAAAAATCGATAAAAAAATCCTCGCTCTTATCC
>DATCQV010000134.1:0-2322 GCA_036569325.1 Mucilaginibacter sp.
CATTAAGATTTTCTTCATTTTGTTCAATTGTGAGGCAGGATTTAAATAACTAAATAAACTTTTAATATGCTATTTAAAGGTGATAAAAATATTATTCATAAACAAATCACCTTGACAAGCTTATATTTTAACTTATTGTTATTAAATCCCCTGCGCAATAACAAAGCCGCTGGCCCAGGCCCACTGGAAATTATAACCGCCCAGCCAACCGGTAACATCTACACATTCACCGCCGTAATATAACCCGGGGATCTTTTTAACCTCAAGGGTTTTGGAAGAAAGTTCATCGGTCGATACGCCGCCGCGCATTACTTCGGCTTTATCATAGCCCTTATCTCCCGCCGGCTTCACTTTAAATTCATGGATAAGGCTGGCAATACCATCTATCTCCGCTTTGCTTAGCGATGCAAGGTTCTTATCAACCGGCAATTTATCGCTTAGCGCCTCGGCAAATTTGCGGGTAAATAAACCGGCCAAATATGCCAGCAGCATCTTCTTGCCGTTGGTTTCACGCTCTTGTTGGATCAGATCAGCAATGTTTTGATTGGGTAGCAGATCGATATAGATAAACTCCCCAGGCCGCCAATGGGACGAGATCTGCAAAATAGCCGGACCGCTCAGTCCCCAATGGGTAAAGAGGATATTTTCTTCAAAACTGATCTCATGGTTCCAAACCCTGCAAAAAATGCTATTGCCAGAAAGTTGCTCGTACCAGGGCTGATCTTTTCCGGTAATCGTCAGCGGAACCAGCGCCGGGGCAGTATCGTTTATCTTTAGGCCGAATTTCCGTGCCATTCTCAGTCCAAAATCAGTAGCGCCCATTTTAGGAATAGGCAAACCACCTGCTGCAATTACCACTTTTGGAGTGGATAAAGTAATCTTTTTGCCCTGACGTTCTAAAGAAACGGTAAAACCATCAGCGGCTTGCTCAATATTTTCGACCGTAGAATCGCACCAGGTCTCCTGGCCCAGATCATCGCACAGATTGATGAACACATTCACGATATCCTTTGCTTTATCGCTTTCAGGGAACAGCTGACCCAAAGTCTTTTCCTTGCCGCTGATCCCATAAGTTTCAAAAAAGCTGACAGTATCGTCCACCGTCCATTGTGAGAGGGTCGATTTGCAGAAATGCTCATTAGCCGAAATAAACTGCTGTGGCGATGCGTACAAATTGGTGTAGTTGCAACGCCCGCCGCCGCTGATGAGAATCTTGGCGCCCACCTTGTCGTTCTTTTCCAGCACCAGCGTGCGCTTGCCTAAAAAGCCCGCTTGCACGGCGCACATCAGTCCGCAGGCGCCGCCGCCAATAATTATAGCGTCAAAATAGGTTTGTTTTGTTAAATTTGCTGTCATGGATAGCGTGTCGCAAATATCTGAATTTGGCAAGATACTTATCTTCCTGGTAACGGGAATAATTATGGTGTGCTTTGCATTTTTCATCAACCGAACGCTGGCACCGCATAAACCAAACCCGGAAAAACTCACTTCATACGAATGCGGCGAGGAAGTTACCGGCGGCGCATGGCTACCTTTTAACTCGCGTTTTTATGTGATTGCGCTTGTTTTCTTATTGTTCGATGTGGAAATGGTGTTCATTTTTCCCTGGGCAACGGTATTCGGGAGCCACGAGATCAATAGTTTCGATAGCCGATGGAGCGGACTTGCCCTTGCAGAAATGTTCATCTTTTTAGGTATCCTCATCTTAGGCCTCGTTTATGTTTGGGTAAAAGGCGATCTCGAATGGATCAAACCGAAGCCACAGCTTCCGGGTACCGATGTAGCCATACCGGCCTCACTTTACGAAAAGTTGAACACAGAGCAAAGCCAATACAATGTTAAAGCGTTCACCCTTGAACCACAACCGGTTGAAGCCGCAACCGCTTCGGCACCGGCAGAAACTACTGCGGCAGCGCCTATCCGCAAACCTATGTTTAAACCAGCATTTAAGAAACCCGGCAATGAGTAGTGCACTGACCAGCGAAGACGGCGGCATCGTAGTCACCAAAATGAACGACCTGCTCAATTGGGCGCGTTTGTCATCCCTATGGCCATTAAGCTTTGGCATTGCCTGCTGCGCCATAGAATTTATGGGCGCCTTTGCGTCCACTTATGATCTTGACCGTTACGGCGTTTTCCCGCGTCCATCCGCCCGCCAGGCCGATGTGATCATTATTGCAGGAACCGTAACCTTTAAAATGGCGGAGCGCATTAAACGCCTTTACGAGCAAATGCCAGAGCCCAAATATGTGATCTCGATGGGTTCATGCTCCGACTGCGGCGGCCCGTACTGGCAGCATGGCTATCATGTAGTAAAAGGTG
>DATCQV010000135.1:0-14761 GCA_036569325.1 Mucilaginibacter sp.
ACAACGACTTGCCCGAGCGGAGTTGCTCCAGGGCTTTCTTCTTCATTTGCTCAAAGTCGAGCGATTCATCTTGTTTCATTCTAAACTATGTTAAAGGTAATTAATTACGCTTTGACACAGTTTATTTTACACCCTCTTTTACTTATTCTTATCAAAGGTTTTTACAGCTTCCTCTTCACTTCCACATTTTCGTAAGCTTCTACAATGTCGCCTATTTCAATGTTGTTGAAGTTCTGGATGTTCAAACCGCACTCGTAGCCGGCGTTTACTTCCTTCACGTCGTCTTTAAAGCGTTTCAGTGAGGCCAGTTCGCCGGTATAGATCACCACACCTTCGCGGATGATTCGGATCTTGCTGTTGCGGGTAATCTTACCATCCAGCACCATACAGCCTGCAATGGTTCCCACCTTGCTGATCTTGAAGGTTTCGCGGATCTCAACGTTCGCAACAATCTTCTCTTCAAAGGTTGGTGCAAGCATGCCTTCCATCGCAGCTTTGATCTCGTTAATGGCATCGTAAATGATCGAGTAAAGGCGGATATCTATCTGCTCCTGCTCGGCCAGTTTCCTCGCACCGCCCGAAGGACGAACCTGGAAACCGATAATGATGGCATCTGATGCCGAAGCCAGCAATACGTCTGATTCGGAGATCTGACCTACGGCCTTCGAGATGATGTTCACCTGGATCTGCTCGGTAGACAGTTTCAATAATGAGTCGGACAATGCCTCGATCGAACCATCCACGTCACCCTTAACAATAATATTCAGCTCCTTGAAGTTACCAACCGCCAAGCGACGGCCGATCTCATCAAGGGTAATGTGTTTCTGTGTACGTAAGCCTTGCTCGCGTTGTAATTGCAAACGCTTGTTGGCAATTTCACGGGCTTCAACCTCGCTTTCCAGCGCGTTGAATTTATCACCTGCCGTCGGCGCACCCTGCATACCCAGCACCTGTACCGGTGTTGACGGGCCTGCGCGCTCCACGCGTTGTCCGCGTTCGTTGGTCAATGCCTTTACACGACCGCTGTAGCAGCCGGCCAATATCGGGTCGCCCACTTTAAGGTTACCGGCTTGTACCAATATGGTAGTCACAATACCGCGGCCTTTATCTAAAGCAGCTTCGATAACCGTACCTACGGCACGTTTGTTCGGGTTAGCTTTCAATTCAAGCAATTCTGCTTCAAGCAATACCTTTTCTAAAAGCAGATCTACATTCAAACCTGTTTTAGCAGATATTTCCTGCGACTGGTATTTACCGCCCCATTCTTCTACCAGGATATTCATGGCTGATAACTGCTCGCGCACCTTATCGGCATTTGCACCCGGTTTATCAATTTTATTGAAGGCGAAGATAATAGGAGCGCCGGCAGCCTGCGCGTGGTTAATGGCCTCGCGGGTTTGCGGCATCACGCTATCGTCTGCAGCTATTACAATGATTACAATATCTGTTACCTGGGCACCCCTGGCACGCATAGCGGTAAACGCTTCGTGGCCCGGTGTATCAAGGAAGGTTATTTTTCCCTTGTTATCAGGCAGGGTAACTTCATACGCACCGATGTGCTGGGTAATACCGCCGGCTTCGCCGCCAATTACGTTTGTTTTACGTATAAAGTCGAGCAATGAGGTTTTACCATGGTCAACGTGACCCATTATGGTTACGATAGGCGCACGTGGAACCAGATCTTCCGGATCATCCGGTTGATCAAGGTTGGCCTCTTCATCCTGCGGTTTAACAAATTCTATCTGGTAACCAAACTCATCGGCAACAATGCTCAGAGTTTCTGCATCCAAACGCTGGTTGATCGACACGAACATACCCAGGCTCATACAGGTCGAAATGATCTGCGTTACCGATACGTCCATCATGCTTGCAAGCTCGTTGGCGGTAACAAACTCGGTAACCTTCAATACTTTCGATTGAAGTTCCTGTTCCATTGCCAGTTCTTCGGCACTTGCTGCAACATCGTCACGTTTCTGGCGGCGGAATTTGGCACGCTGTGCAAATTTACCCGATTTACCTGCACCGCTTAAACGGGCAAGTGTCGCCTTGATCTGATCTTGTATATCCTTTTCAGATGGTTCTTCCTTAGGACCCGTGCTTGCCGGAATATTACGGTTGTTGTTCCTGAAATCGGGACGGTTGCCACCACCATGTCCTCCATGACCCTGACCGCCACCCTGACCAGATTGGCCCGGACGGTTATTCCTGAAATCGGGACGATTGCCGCCGTGTGGCTGCTGTGATCCCGGCGGGTTCGGCGCAAAATTCTGAGGATTTTGCCCCGGGTTACCACCCTGGTTATCTTTACGTTTACGCTTACGTTTGTGGTCGGCGTTATTATTTGTGTTTGATGACGATGCTACCGGGTTACGTTTCGGTGCATCAACAGGAAGCTGGATCTTGCCAATAACGTTAGGCCCGGTCAGGCGTTCCGCTTTAGCGCGGATCACATCTGGCGCCTGTTCGTCGCTTTCCGCTGCCGGAGCAGGTTCCGGTTCCGCTTTCGGAGCCTGAACAGCCGGGGCCGCCGGTTCAGCAGGTTTTACAGCTTCTGCCGGTTTTGGCGCTTCTGCAACAACCTCTTTCGGAGTTTCTTTTACCGGTTCTGGCTGCGGTTTCGGTGCTTCCTTAACAGGCTCGGGCTGCGGCTTAACAGGTTCTTCGGCTTTAACCGTGGGTGGTGGTTGTACCGGCTGCGCAGGTTTAGCGCCAAGGTTGTTCAGGTCAATTTTACCAACAACCTTTACGCCCGGCAGCGAACCCGCAGGCTCTTCGGCCTTTTCAGGTTTTGGCGGTTCTACCGGTTTTGGCTTTTCTGCCGCCGGAGTGTTAAAATGATTGCCAATACCTTTAATCAGGATCTCCTCATTCTCAAAATCTCTCGAGCGGCGGGTTTCCACCGGTTTTTCCGGAAGCGGTGCAGTCTCTTCTTTCCTTATCTTCCCTATGCTTATCTGCTTGGCTTCCTCCTTAATAATTTTATCTACAGCAAATTCTTTCAAAAGAGCGCCGTACATATCGCCGTCCAAAAGGGTCATAGGATGCTTTTGCACCTTATATCCTTTTGAGCCCAAAAAGTCAACAATGGTACCAACGCCTATGTTCAGCTCTTTTGCTGCTGTAAATAATTTTATGGATTTGTCTTCTGACATTTATTATACTTTCTCTGCTATTTTGTGCAAAAATACGATTTTAATTTCGGTTATTAATGCTTATTCAAACTCAGCTTGCAGAATTGACAATACTTCTTTAATAGTTTCCTCTTCCAGATCAGTACGTTTTACCAATTCTCCTACCGATAATGCCAGTACGGATTTAGCCGTATCCAAGCCAATGCGCTTGAATTCGTCCAAAATCCAGCTGTCAATTTCGTCAGAGAACTCTTCAATATCCACATCCTCGTCGTTTTCTTCCGCTTCGCGGTAAACATCAATTTCATAACCGGTCAACTTTCCGGCCAGTTTTATATTATGACCACCACGGCCTATCGCTAACGATACCTGGTCGGGTTTTAAGTACACTGCTGCGGTCTTTTTCTCGTCGTCCAACTTGATCGAAGTGATCTTAGCCGGCGATAAAGCACGCTGTATATAAAGCTGCAGGTTATTGGTATAGTTGATCACGTCGATGTTCTCATTCTTCAACTCACGAACGATACCATGAATACGCGATCCTTTCATACCTACGCAAGCGCCTACCGGATCGATACGGTCGTCGTACGATTCTACGGCAACTTTTGCCCTTTCGCCCGGTTCGCGAACAATTTTCTTAATGGTGATCAAACCATCAAAAATTTCCGGAACCTCCAGCTCGAACAAGCGCTGTAAAAACTCAGGCGCAGTACGCGAGATGATGATCTTCGGATTGCTGTTCATCATATCCACCTTATCGACTACAGCTTTTACGCTGTCACCTTTTTTGAAGTAGTCGGCAGGGATCTGCTCCGATTTTGGCAGCAATAACTCGTTGCCTTCGTCGTCAAGCACCAAAGTTTCTTTTTTCCAAACCTGGTAAACCTCGCCGGTAACAATTTCGCCTACGCGGTCTTTATATTTTTTGAAGATCTCGTCTTTCTCCAATTCCAGGATCTTAGAAACCAGTGTTTGACGTGCAGCTAATATGGCACGGCGGCCAAAGCTTTCCAAAGTGATCTGTTCTATATAATCGTCGCCAACTTCCAGCGATGGGTCTATCTGGCGGGCTTCTGCTAATTCAATCTCCAGGTCGTCATCCTCGCTAAATCCGTCTTCCATCACCTTGCGCGTACGCCAGATCTCCAGGTCACCGTTGTCGGTGTTTACGATCACGTCGCAATTTTCATCGGTGCCATATTTTTTACGGATCATGCTTCTGAAAACGTCTTCCAGCACACTCATCATCGTCGGGCGATCGATGTTCTTGAAATCTTTAAATTCCTGAAAAGAATCAATTAAATTAATATTGCTCATTCTCTTACTTAAATGATATTAAAACTTTTGTTTCCATTATTTTATCCATCGGAATCACGCTTTCAACAGTTTCAGCCTTCTTCCCTTTTTCTTTTATTTTTTCTTCAATTATGATGGCATCTTCTGTCATGCCTGTTAATTTACCTTCCCTTTTAATGCCATCGGCCATTTTTATCTCGAGTGTACGACCGATATTTTTAGTGTACTGACGTGGCAAATTCAGCGGAGCATCGATACCGGGCGAGGAAACCTCGAGGTTATAAGCCGTTTCTATCACATTCTCTTCTTCGAGGCGAAAGCCCACATGCCTGCTGATGGCCACCACGTCGTCGATGCCAATTCCGTTATCGCCGTCAACCAGTACTACCAGGCTGCCGTTGCTGTGAAACTTCACATCCACTAAAAACAGGTTCGGTTTATCGGCTATTTTTTCTTCAACCAGTTCTCGTACGCGCTTTTCGATATTCATTATCTCACTCCTGTCCCGGCAGTTGCCGCAATGATCGGTAAAATAAAAGAGGGGACAATCGCCCCCTCTTTTTTAATTCAAATGCAAATATAAGTGGTTTTATTTAAAAAATCAAATCGGTTTTTAGTTGATTGGGTTGATTATGTGAGTGGTTGGTGTTTTTTATTGCAAATGTTAAGGTTTCACCACCACATCACTATATTCAGTATCGCCCAGCCGCTTTTTTCCTTTGATATAATCCCATATCCCATTTCCTTCAAACCGATAGCAACGCGTAAAATACTTCTGCCCTTTTACAAACGGTATATCAGGCGTAAACACTATCGAACTATCCTTTAAAACATATTTACCGTGCTGAACGGGCTGGTAATTTTTCAGATCGGTATCTTTAGGCATGCGGAAAACAGGCACCAGCGTTTCCCAGACTTCGGGTACTGAGTCGCGGTTAATTTCATTAATGACGGCTAAGTCAAGCCCGCTGAACCTGATAGACCGATTGCTGTCTGTCAGACTAACGTGTACCAACGGAGCCTTAGTTTTGTTAGTACAGGCGCATAGTGACAGCAATAAAACCCAGGCTGTTTTTTTCATGAAGTAAAAATAGCTATTCGCTCCTTAAACTCCTTACCGGATTTGCCAAAGCCGCTTTTACGGCCTGAAAGCTCACCGTAAGCAGAGTAATAATCAGGGTTCCCGCCCCTGCGTCTATAAATATCCACCACGAAAGCGTTGTGCGGTACTGATATTTTTGCAGCCAATTGTACATGAATAAAAACGCTGCCGGCGCGGCAATAGCAAACGACACCCCTACCAAAATCACAAAATCCTTCGACAACATTCCCCAAAGATTAATTACCGAAGCACCTAATATTTTACGTACACCTATTTCTTTGGTCCGTTGTTCGGCTACGAATGATGCCAGTCCGAATAAACCGAGGCAGCTGATCAATACTGCCAGCACGGCGAAGAATCCGGCCAGTTTTTCAATACGTTCTTCGGCGGCAAATTTGGCTGCATAATCATCATCCACAAATTTAAATTCGAAAGGCGCTGCAGGAATGATCTTTTTAAATACATCCTCGATTTTAGGCAGCGCATTGGCCGTACTGATATGCGGATTGAGTTTTATAAAGATCCAGTTCTTCGGATCGTCGGGCGAAAGAAAAAATATGGTAGGATAAGCCGGTTCAAAAGGAGAGTTCATCACCATATCCTTAACAACACCGATAATTTTGAAATTCTTTAATTTATACCTTTCCCAGGTCATGTTTTGGCCAACAGGGTTTTTGAGGCCCATATATTTGGCGGCAGCTTCGTTAATAACAAACCCGGTGGAATCGGTTCCGGCGTTCTTTGAAAAATCGCGGCCATCCATAAATTTCCAGCCGATGGTTTTGCCGTATTCATAGGTAACCGACAGCGTACCAAACTGATCTCTGAAAGCAGCGTCCTTACCCGGCCAGGTAAAGCCGCCATTGCCCGAATCGATGCCGGTGATCTGGCTGGCCGATTCTGCTATTTCGATGACAGCGCCGGTATTTTTCAGCTCGCGGCCTAATACATCATATTTCCCCTGGAAATCGGGAGTCGCCATCGGGATAGCAAGCAGGCCTTCGCGGGTGTAACCAACAGGACGGTCTTTTGCAAATTGGATTTGCCGGTACACAATTATAGTGCCGATGATCAATGTAATGGATACCGTAAATTGTACTGTTACCAATACTTTTCGCGGCACGGCGGCAAAGCGGCCCGCGCGGAAAGTCCCTTTTAAAACTTTTACCGGATTAAATGACGACAGATAAAGCGCCGGGTAACTGCCTGCTATCATCCCGGTAAAGAACGTGAAGGTGATGCAGCTTAACCAAAACAGCGGATTATACCATAACACCGATAATGATTTGCCCGCTACATTGTTAAACCACGGCATAATGATCAATACCAATCCTATAGCCAGCAAAAAAGAGCAGGCTGCCACCACTAACGATTCGGAGAAAAACTGGAAGATCAACTGGCCCCGCACCGAGCCTACCGCCTTGCGAATACCTACTTCTTTTGCGCGTTTTTCAGAACGGGCGGTGCTCAGGTTCATAAAGTTAATGCAGGCCAGCAGCAGTACAAATATCCCGATCATGCCATAAAACCAAACCGAACGCAATGCCTCGCTTTCCACCGGCACCCCTGCGGGGCCGAATTCCGAATAAAGATGCCACTTGCTCATAGGATGTAAAAATACCGATGGCGTGGCAGCTTCTTCTTCGGCAGACACGTGTCCGCTTTTAATGTTCCTGATATCGGCAGAGACCTTTTCGAAATCAACATTAGGTGCAAGCTGCACAAATACGTTAAGCCAGTTATTGCTCCAGCCTACCTCCTTGCTTTCAACCCAGGGGTTTGCACTCACATACAGATCCCACGGCGAAATGAATGACAGGTTATAAAAATCGGTATTGCGGGCAAAGTCTTCATAAACGCCTGTTATTTTCACATTCGTTTTGTTATCCATCCGCAATACTTTGTTAATCGGGTCGGCATCGCCAAACAGCTTGTGCGCTAACGATTCGCCGATCAGAATCGAGCTGGGATCGGCCAGTCCGGCTCTGCTTCCTTTCAGCATTTTCAGGCTGAATATATCTGCCCCTTCAGGCTGCATAAACTTACCCGACTGCTTAAACTTTTTATCGCCATAAGAAATTACGTGATCTTCGGTTTGGGTTGATAGGACGATGGCCTCAAAATCATGCTTATAGGTTATTTGCAGCTCGTGGCCCAAAGCCATAGGCTGAGAAGTACGGGCGCCGTTGCCCAGTTTCCATTTGGTCATCACCTGCCCTATACGGCCGTAATTATCAAAGCTTTTGTTAAACGAAAGCTCATCGTGTATCCACAAGCCAATCAATATAGCTACGGCCATACCAACGGCAAGCCCGCCGATATTTATGAAAGATGAAATACCGTTTTTTGTGAGATTTCTCCAGGCAATCTTCAAATTGTTTTTAAGCATGATGCGTTGGTTTAGAGGGTTATTGTTTTGTGATATGTGACGTGCTTATTTATAAGCAGGTTGCATCTTTTTGAAAATAATTATCAAAAATACAATCAAATTTTAGCAGGGCAATTCCCGATAAATGCAACAAAAAAGCCTCCCTGTTTTCAGGGAGGCTATACTTCTGATAAGTTTTACTTTTTCAGTGTTGTTTCAAATAACTTATAAATACGCTTGTACTCGTCGGTCCAGCTGCTGGGCTGTACAAAGCCGTGGTCTTCTACCGGGTACGATGCCAGTTCCCAGTTCTCTTTATGCAGTTCGATTAGTTTCTGCGACAGGCGGATAATATCCTGGTAGTTCACATTCTGATCAACCATACCGTGCAGCATCAGCAGGTTGCCTTTTAGCCCATTGGCAAAATAAATAGGCGAGCTGATGCGGTAGGCTTTTTCATCATTGTAAGGCTCGTTCAAAATATCGGCAGTGTAGCCATGGTTGTAGTGCGCCCAGTCGGTAACCGAACGGATAGCAGCACCTGCTGCCCAGGTATCAGGCTCGGTAAACATGGCCATCAGGGTCATAAAACCACCGTATGAGCCTCCGTATAAGCCAACGTGTTTAGGGTTTACACCATATTTTTCAACCAGCATTTTTACGGCGTCTTCATGATCGGTTAAATCCTTGCCGCCCATGTGGCGATAAATAGCCGTACGCCAGTCGCGGCCGTAACCGGCGCTGCCTGAATAATCGATATCCAATACCACATACCCATTGTCAGCCAGCATATTGTTAAACATATACTCGCGGAAATAATGTTCGCTCCAGCCATAAGTTACATTTTGCAGGTAACCTGCGCCATGTACAAATACCACAGCCGGTTTTGCAGGGTCAGGGTTTTGAGGCAGGTACAGGTGGCCGTAAACGTCAGAACCATAGCGGTTTTTAAAGGTGATCATCTGCGGGTCGCGCCATGGGTACGAGTTAAACTCGTCTGTAGTAGATGAAGTTACCTTTACAGCCGTTGCGCCCGGTTTGTTAGGCTGAATGTATAATTCGCCGGGCTTGTTGGTGTATGAATAATCGATAGCCAGCCACTTTTCATCAGGCGACATTGTAACCGCGCTCATCCCCTTCATCGAGGTCAGTTTTACCGGCTCACCGCCGCCTGCCGGGATGCGGTAAAATTGCGTAATACCCGGATGCTCCATATTGGCGGTGAAATAGAACGTCTTCTTATCGTTCGATAATTGCAGGGTTTGTACTTCCCATTTGCCGCTGGTGAGTTGTTTCTTAGTACCGGTGGTTACATCCAGCAGGTAGATGTGCGCATAGCCACTTTCTTCGCTCTCAAAATAAAAATGAGTGTTATCGGCCCAGCCCACATTGCCCTGACCGGGGCCGCCAACCCAGGCGTCGTTATGCTCACGGTCCATCGGAGTTAATGCACCGGTTGCCGGGTCGAGCTTCATGATCCATTTGTCCTTGTTATCCTGCGCGGTAACTTCAACAACGGCGTATTTGCTGTCTTCGCTCCAATACGGGCCGCGCACAATGACTGCCCTGTCTGCATTGGCTTTGGTGCGTTTTTCGAGTTCCTGCGGATAATCCTTTACATAATCGGGCAGGTCTTTAATGCCGGGGATGGTTGAAGTAACGATCTTATACACCGTATCCTTTTGCGTATCGAACACAAACGATTCAAAGCCGGTTTGCGGGCCACCTACCTTGGTACGATTAGGAATATCTTCAGTAAAACCCGATGCCGTTACATAATCAGGAACGATAGCGCTTTTTACGCCTTCGGGATATTTGGCGAGGCGATAAGTAATGTATCTGCCATCAGGGCTTAACTGTACGCCGCCTACCGAGCGGTCGTCAGTGCCAATCTCCCTTAATTTTTTTACTTCGAATTCCTTGCGCTCTATCGAATCGAGCTTCCGGTCTTTATCCTTTACCTTAATAATATCGAAGAGTTCCAGTTGCTGCGCTTTCAACCAGCGTTCCTGGTCGTTACCAGCCGCCTGATCGGCGCCGCCTCTGCGACCACCTCGTCTGCCTGCCGGTGCCGCCGCCGCTGTAGCCGCGGCTTTGCTGAAATTGGTAAGCTGTGTCAGTTCGCCGCCATTTAGCTTAAGCGCGTATAAATTATCGCCGCGCATAAAAAGCACTTTGCTTTCGTCGCCGCTGAAAGATGGACTATTCTCACGATCTACCGTGTTGGTAAGTTGGCGTACCGCACCGGTTTTAAGGTCGTACAGCCAGATATCGCCATTTTTTTCAAACACCAACTGTGTACGCTTTTTGTTCCAGTCGCCATATTCGGGCACCAGCGTTTTTTGTTCGGCGATACTTACTTTTTCGGGCTTGATGTTGGTTGGAGTAATGGCATACATTACCGGCCGGTCGGCACTTTCCGGGTTCCAGTTAAAATAAATCTTTTTGCTGTCGTCGCTCCAGCGGATGGCGGATGGTGCAGTGCCTATCCATTTCGGGTCGCGCATTATTTTTTCTACGGATAAGGTGCCCAGCTTTTGTGCGAACACGCCGGAGCACACCGGTAAGAGTAACAGGGTAAAAATTCTTTTCATGCTAATAAAGGTCAGTTGAGTTAGCGGATGGATTAAATATTTGTCCGGCCGGCTAATTTAACTGCCAATATAGCGGTTTAGCAATTTATTCCTGTTTACTGCTGCTTTTTTGTTACAAAATGCCATCTTCGTGCACTCTGTGAATTTCTCTGTTTCTTCGTGGTTACTGTTTTAACCACAGAGGGCGCTGAGAAGGCACCGGGTACACAAAGAGTTTTAAGGAGAATTTACTCCACCATTAAACCGCGCACCTCAAAAGCCAGCCTGTGTTTGGCATCTGCATTTACCTTATGCTGTTTTTTTCCATTCATGGTATCGCCTGCAAAGTGCTGCCCGTCATCGGCGATGAACTGTTTGGATGCAACGCCTTCGGCAATTACCGTTTTACCCTTTAGTGCGGCGGGTATATTAATACCGGCATTTTTAAAATGAGCAGTTATAACTTTCCCGCTACCGGCATCAATAGTAAACCAACCGCCTTTAGGATTGGTAACATTTAAAACCTTTCCTTTAACAGTTGTGCTGATACGCACCTTTGGACCCATAAAGGCCTCTAACCTGGAAGCGTTCTGCATGGCGCCGCTATCAGGCTTCAAACCGTACACAGTTCCATGAGGCAGCGGTGTTTGCGCGAACGCAGATATAGAAAATAATAGTCCGGCAATTATTGATAATGTTTTCATAGTAGGATGATTAGTACTATGAATAGCAGCAAAAACAATGCGAGAATTTTTAAAAACGCAAAAGCCGCCAGGTAATTACCCCGCGGCTTTTATAAAAAGGCTGTAATAATGTTCAATATTTAGCAGGAGTTCCCGGTTTCGCAACCGACTCTGCAATGAATTTGCGCAGGTTTTCTGTAGCCACGGCAAGGTCGTCTTTGCGCAGGTACATCATGTGCCCGCTTTTGTAGCCTTCCCACTTCATACGGTCTTTCAGGCGGCCGCTTGGGTCCATTTGCCACATGCTGTATTTGGCGTTAAAGTAATCGCAGGCGCCATCATAATAACCCGATTGAACCAGCAGGTGCAGGTACGGATTTTGAGCCATCGCCTGGCGCAGGTTTTCGCCAACGTGGTTGTTCTTGTCGTTCCAAGGCCAAACGCTGCCAAACATGTTGTATTTGATGTCGGTTTTATAGTTCAGTTCATTGCGCAGGTAAATATTGATGGCCGGGGTGAAAGCATGCAGCCATGCAACCAATTCGGCATTATAATCGGGACTGGTTCCACTTGTTTGCCTGTCGATGCCTTTATAACGTGAATCCAAACGACCAACGGTAAAGCCTTTATCGCGCAGTAATTCTTTCCAGAAAAGATCGTAAGAAACATCAAGGTTATTATCCAGGATCACTTTCTCAGAAATGCCGCAGTATTTAGCCATTTTAGCAGCGATAGCCTGGCGCTGTGAATCTTCGATAGCCCCGCCGCGCGAAATTGCCGGGATCAGCTCATCGATGGTAAACTTTTCAACTTCCGGCAAAAATGCGGCGACATCTTTTTGCTGATACTCCGGGGCCAATGTTTTGTGGTACCATGCAGTAGCGGCAAAATATGGCAGTTTCAAAGCCGCCTGCACCGGACCGCTGCGCTCGATACCCAGATCGGTTGGCGATACCAGGATCACGCCATTCAGGTACATCCATTGTGCGTCCTGTAATTCCAATGCCAGACCCGATGCTCGGGTTGTACCATAGCTTTCGCCGATCAGGAACTTAGGCGACGCCCAGCGGTTTTTGCGGGTAACAAAGGTGTTGATCCACTCGGCCAGGTATTTAACGTCTTCGTTCACACCAAAGAACTTAGAACCGGGTGTACCCTTATCTACTATGCGTGAATAGCCGGTATTCACCGGATCGAGGTAAACAATATCGGCTACGTCGAGGATCGAGTTATTGTTTTCGCGCATGCCGTAGGGTTGTACCGGATAACCTTCTTCATCAATATTCAGCAACCGCGGGCCGGTGTACCCGATCTCCATCCAAACCGAAGGCGTGCCTGGTCCGCCGTTGAAGGAGATCACCAGCGGGCGGGTAGAGCGGTCGGTCACATCGTCGCGCTCATAATAGGTGTAAAATACGCCTGCAATGGGGCGACCGTCGTTATCCCAAACAGGAATGCTGCCCGCGGTGGCTGTATACGGCACAACCTTGCCTTTAATGGTTACCTGGTGTTTGGTAACCACGGCAGAGTCAACCGCCAGGACACGGCTTTTTGAAATAGGGTTAGTGTTTTTTTGCGCCGCAGGTTCAGGCTGGGCAAATACCGCGCTGCCAATACAGCACACGGATGCAAGTGCGAGTAAATATTTTTTCATTGTAAGTGGGTTGGTCAGTTACAACTACCGGGCTACTTAGTGTATTTTCGATAGTTATTGCAATACTAAACTATTATTGCTGCTTTTGCAATGCCCCGGAAGCCCGCCGGGAACTATTATTGTAAAAATATTATAGCTCCTTATGCCGGAAAACTAAACTTACCCATTAGCACAGCCGGATTATCTCCGATAATCATAGGCTGGCCGCATAAGGCCTCGTTGCCTAACAGTGCAAACAGGATGGCTTCTTTGGCATCCGGGTCGATGCCTAAGGCGTTGGTGCCGGCTATGGTAAACTGCGGAAATGCTTTTCTGAGGTAACTGTCAATGTAGATATTTCTTGCTCCGCCCCCGCTGGTAAATATTTTGATATTATCTCTATCGAAACTTTTGCGAATGAAATCGACGATAGACTGCGCGGTGAAGGCACTTAGCGTACACACGAGGTCTTGGTTGCTGATATTGCCTGTACCGGATATCTGCTGTGCATTTTCGATGTAGTTGAGGCTGAAAAGTTCCGGTCCGGTAGTTTTCGGTGCGGCTTCTTCAAAAAACGGATGACTAAGTAAAGCGGCTAACAAGGCGTCATTTACTTTTCCTGATAAGGCAATTTCCGAATCCTCGTCAAACGGTTTGTCGAAATACTTGCGGCAGGCGGCATCGATCAGCGTGTTGCCGGGACCGATATCTGTACATAAAATATTTTTGTAATTCCCATCTGCAGGCAACCAGGTGAGGTTGGCAATGCCGCCAATGTTCAGTAGTATCCGGTTTTCGCCGGGTTGGCTGCCAAGTAATACATCGCCATACAAAGCGAGTGGCGCTCCCTCACCTCCGGCGGCAATATGTTTTTGCCGGAAATCGCTGATGGTAATGGTCCCTGTTTTCATGGCCAGATGATCGCCGTCGCCGATTTGCAGGGTGGCATTGGGGTAACCGGCCTGTTTGTGCAGTCGCTTAGGCGCATGGTAAATGGTTTGGCCGTGACTGGCAATAAAATCAACCGTTTGCGGGGCGATATTCCATTCCCGTAAGGCCTGTAAAACCAATTCGCCATGAAAGGTGCCGGTAAACGCATTTAGCAAACAAACCTTTTCCAGGTCGGCATGCCGGTTGGCAAATACCTGCTGCACTTGCTGTTTAAAGTCGTCCTTGTAAGGTATGGTAATGAAATTCAGGAGTTTGAATTGGGTTTGCAGTCCGCTGCCTGTAAAACTGCAAAGGGCAATATCCAACCCGTCGAGCGAAGTGCCTGACATGAGGCCGATGCCCAGCTTTTCCGGTTTTTGAGCGATGCTGGTAAGCTTTTGCAGGTTTTTGTTGAGGGCTAACATAAGGTCAAATTAAATAAAAACTGCAACAGCGCATACGTTTGCGTTTTAATTTTCTGCCGATTTTAATTTAACGGGCATAATTTAAATATATATTTGTTTAAACCAACAATCAGTCCTGCAACTGCATTAACTCAGGGCTTTCAACTTAACCCAAAATGGCTCGATTAAATTTATTAGAAGAGACGCGGTATGAGAAGTTACCGGTAACGGTATACGAGAACCAGCAGACGGCGTCGGTAGCGGTAGCTGGCCGGATAGCAAAACTGATCAGGGAAAAGACGGCAAAAGGCGAAAAGACGGTATTGGGCCTGGCCACAGGCGTAACGCCGGTCGGCGTTTACGCCGAACTGGTAAGGCAGCATAAAGAAGAGGGCCTGAGCTTTAAACAGGTGATCACGTTCAACCTGGACGAATACTACCCGATGCAGCCCACGGCAGCCCAGAGCTATGTAACGTTCATGAACGAGAACCTGTTCAGTCACGTGGATATCGACCAGAACAATGTGCACATTCCCGATGGAACACTGGCACTGGAAGACGTAGCCCCGTTCTGCCTGGAATACGAAAAGAAGATCACGGCACTGGGCGGACTGGATCTGCAGATCCTGGGTATCGGCCGT
>DATCQV010000136.1:0-8885 GCA_036569325.1 Mucilaginibacter sp.
GCGTTATATGGCGCCCTGGTTGGATGGTTGTTTAGCTTGATATTCAGGAAGGTGTATCCACAATTTGGCTTGGGAAAACTTACGAAGTTTTAAAAACTAAGTTTAGATAGTTTGATATTTCCAAATCCGAAATCGAACATCCGAAATCCGAAATCAACCACGCAGCTTATCCAGCAGATCGCTCAATTGCCCTGCTTCTTCTTCGGTAAGGTTATCTTTCAAAAAGTCTCTGATCTTGAATTCCACATCCATTTTCTGCAGTACAGCAAGCCCCTGCTCGCTGATGCGGATATCAACTGCCCTGCGGTCTTTTTTGTTGGTACAGCGAGATACGAGCCCTTTCTGTACCAGGCGGTCGACAATGCGCGATGCGTCCGACATTTTATCCACCATGCGCTCTTTCAGTAAATTCACCGTAGCCGGGTTAGGATATTGGCCCCTTAAAATACGCAGGATATTGAATTGCTGAATAGTAATATTGTTCCTTTCGAACAGGCAGCGGGTCTCGTTATTTATCCAGCTGTAAGTGTACGAAATATTAATTACCGCTTTCTGGTAGTTATCCTCAAACTTACTGCTCTGTATTTCGTCGTCTATCCGCATGGTGATTAATTACTTACCGCAAATATCTTAATTATTTCTTAACATCTTTATCCGGCTTAGGTTTTCCATAATCCCACGGACAATGAAGGCATTTGTTTTTACAGCACGTGCCGCGCTTCAGGTGATATTCCTTTGTAAAAACAAAAAGACCTTCCCTGTTAATGTAATAATCTACTCCTTCAACCAGCATGTCAGTTCAAAATCTTCACAAAAATACTATCGCCGAAATGTTTTTTCAAATGAGAGCCGTCACCATGCAGCGTCCAGATCTCCCGTGGCTTTACATGTGCTACGGCCTGCAAAATGTCGTTCCAGTCCACATGGTCTGATATAAACAAAGTGTCCTGATTGTTCACCTGCAAATTCTTCCAGCCCGAGGCAAATAAACGTTTTACCCCTGTCGCCTTGATATAGCTGTCAAACGTAAACGGCGGCACGATGTACACATATTCCTCCTGATTCTTCATCAACTTACGACTGTAGAGCTGATGGCTTCCCAACCCAAAACCCATTTTCTGGTAAATGGCGTTAATAGGCATAATCCGGTGATGCACCAGGATCTTCTTCTGCGCCGCATAATCATTGATCAGCCGGATTAACCGCTGGCTTTTCCCCAGCCCATAAGCCCCCAACAGGATATTGATCTTAATATCGTTCAGCTTTTTGATTTCCTCCACCGGATCGGGGTGTAAAATTGAAGGATCGGCAAATGTGCTTTCGGTAATTAAAACATCTGCTTCCACCCAATCAATCGGTTCGCAGGTAGCATCAGGCTGAACCTTATAATCGCCCGTATAAAGGTATTTTACGCCCTCATATTCCATCAAAACCTGCGCAGAGCCCAGCATGTGCCCTGCGGAAATAAACGTGATGCGCACGTTCCCTACCGTAAATTCAGCACGATAAGGCACAATATTGAAAACCCTCCCTGCATTCTTTCCATAACGCAGCAGCATAAAGGCATGCGTAGCTTCGGTACACCAGATATTGGTATTCCCGGCAATAGCATGATCGGCATGCGCGTGCGATATTACCGCATTCGCCACCGGCTGCATGGGGTCGAGGTAAAAATCACCGTATTTGCAGTAAAGGCCGTTTGTGTTGAAGGAAAGAAAATCTTGATAAATCAGTTTATTAGTCATTGGTCATTGGTCATTAGTGGAAATTGCCGGAATAGAAGGATATTGGGAGATTGGTTTCATTACTTTAATCTATATGTAGCTGAGTTGTGGATTATTCCAAACTTTATCACCCAAAACTCCAATGACCAATAACCAATAACCAATGACCAAATGAACTATTGAACCAATGAACAAAACACATCATGCAGTTTCAAAACCTGGGGAATTATCAGTTGCACATCGTCGTTATTAATTATATAATTGGCCAGCCCGGCCTTTTTTTCTTCAGAGAATTGTTTCGACTCCCGGCTTTCAATTTCCGCCCGGCTTAAGCCATCGCGCTGCATAACGCGTTTAATCCGGGTGTCCAGCGGTGCCTTTACCAGGATTGAATAATCGCACATTTTATACGAGTCGCTTTCAAATAGCAAGGCGGCTTCCTTTAAAATGTAAGGCGCATTTTTAACCTGCTTTAACCAATCGTCAAACGCCCTGAAGGTTGCAGGGTGCACCAGCGCATTCAGTTTGGCCAGCTGTTCATCGTCGTTAAAAACAATTGCGGCGATGTGCTTCCTGTTTAGGGAACCGTCTGCATAATAAGATTCCTCG
The DNA here is from genome assembly GCA_036569325.1 of Mucilaginibacter sp. Taxonomy (GTDB): domain Bacteria; phylum Bacteroidota; class Bacteroidia; order Sphingobacteriales; family Sphingobacteriaceae; genus Mucilaginibacter. The sequence goes on from DATCQV010000136.1 coordinate 2,334, forward strand.
CCAAAAGCCGCTTTTATTCCATTAACCAAAATCTCATCGTTGACCATCACGCCCTTAGCGGCATCGTCTGCATAAAAAACAGGCACGTCAAGCAGCTCAAACACCTTGCTTACGGTGGTTTTGCCGCTTCCTATGTTTCCGGTTAATCCTATTTTAAGCATTATTTTTTAATGATAAAGTCCACGTTCTGTGGTTCTATCTTTACGACCTTACTGTACGTAGGTGCCTTGAATATCGTTACCGGCAACGTTTTGTAACCATGTTTCCGCCATAGATCTAAGTCGACGTTGGCCTCAAAAAAATCCTCATCGGTTTGGGCATACCGGGTTAGCGAGGTGGTGAAGGTAACCTTTACCTTTTGCGGAAAGATCTTCACATCGTCATAATCATGGTTATTGATCAGCTTTACCGGGATTTCGAGCGTTTTCTCGGTATATTCATCAACCGGAATGGTTACCTGCGTCGTTTTAGGATACACACTCAGGTTGCCCTCCTTAACTGCCTCCAGGTTCAGCCGTTGGCTTATCGTTTCGCCGATGCTGTCCACTTTCAACGTATCCGTTCTCCAGGTGGTGATCTTGTCTATCACATCTGCCGGACCATTAACAATCACATAAGCCGGATTCAAAGTAACATTCCCTGATTGCGCAAATTGCTTTTTATACCTGATGGATTTCAATAATTCAATAGGAACCCGCTTCACCTTTCTGTTCGAAAAATCGAAATAAAGCGTATCCGGGTTAAAACCGGTGATCTGCTGATCTAATTCCTTCCGGTCATTGATCTGCGACACCTGTGAGCTCAGCACCACATAGCTCCTGTTTTCCAGCGATCTCAGGTCGATGGTCACCGGGTTAACATCGTTGTGCATCCTGGCAAAAAGCATCTGCCAGCCGGTGCCTGTCATCGTAGCATTGATCGTATCCGATTGCAGAGGATGAAATGCGCGCCGCTGCGGGGTATTCTTAAAATTAAGTGCAGTCTTAACCGTATAGCTATAAGTATTGGAAAGTACGGTAATTACCCACGCAAAAATGGCCAGCACCAGGCACGTAAAAAATGCCGATACTCTTCGCCGTTCCGTTGCAGATAATTTGATTATAGCCATATAAAAGGTAAAAGCTGAAAGCCCAAAGCTAAAAGCGAATGCGCCTTTTTGCTTAATACTTTCAGCTTTTTATTGTTTTATTTTTTTGCTTTGAGCATTTAGCCTTCCGCTTTCAGCTCAATTAGCTCTTTGTAACGGCAGGCGGCGTATTCAGCGCTTTCGATGCTTCCAGCGAGATTGCCGATTTATCAAAACGGATCTTTCCGTTATCTACCTCTACCAAAAATGTAGTGTCCTGCACGTCGATAATTCTTCCGTGTATGCCGGCGGTGGTTACAACCTTATCGCCTTTTTTTAATTCGTTAACGTATTTCTTCTGATCTTTTTGCTTTTTAACCTGCGGCCTGATCATGAAAAAATAGAACACCAGCGCAATGGCGCCCAGCATAATGAGCTGACGCGGATCGATACCGGTCTGTAATAAAACTGTAGTTATCATTTTAATTTTTGTGTATTTATTAGTTAAGCGTTACCTCGCCAATTAAATGCACCATGTTTTGCGATGGCTTGGTGTTGGCGGTAACGGTGATCATTTTATCCTGTAAGCCCATTTTGCCGGTGCTGTCGAAAGTAACATGGATGGACCCTGCTTCACCGGGTTTAACCGGGGTTTTAGGCCATTCAGGCTTGGTACAGCCGCAGGTAGCAACAGCATCGGTAATAATCAGCGGCGATTTACCGGTGTTGGTAAATTTAAAATCGTAAGTAACCTTGTCGCCCTTTTTTATCTTGCCAAAATCATGTATTTCCTTTTCAAATTTCATCACCGGTGCATCGGCTGCATTGGCAGACGTATTATTGGCCTGTGTTTGATTTGAGTTGCAGGCGGTAAGCAGCATTCCTGCTGCCATAAGGCTAAAAAACAAATTTTTCATGGTTCTTAATTATTCTATTAATCCGCGGCCTATCTTTTTCACTTTATTTTGTGATTTAAGGTCGGCTAAAATTTTGTCTAATATACCGTTAATAAACGAATTACTTTTTGGCGTACTGAACTCTTTCGAGATCTCCAGGTACTCGTTAATAGTAACCTTAACCGGTATCGATGAAAAGTTCACGAACTCGGCAATGGCCATCTTCATCAGCAAGGTATCCATCATCGCAATACGATCAGGCTCCCAATTCTGGGTTTTGCTGGTAATGAGCGTCTGGTATTCATCGTTATGACGGATGCTCTCTTCAAACAGGTTTACAATAAACTCCCTGTCTTCTTCCCAGTTACCGGTAACTTCAGCCAGTTTATTCAGTTGTGGCTCGTCGTAAGCAAAGTTCTTGAAAGTTTTTGCAATTAATGCCTGAAGAACGTCACGATCAACCGGCCAGTATAAAAACATATCTTCAAAAACCTGTTCGGCTAATGATGATTTTAAAATAACCTTCTTGAAGATGAATTTAATGATGTCCTTATCGGTCTGTATGGTATCGCCCGTTTTTTGCAGGTATTCTTTATACTCGTCTGAATTTTTAAGGATGGTGAAAAGCGATTTAATCAGTTCGGGCTCAAAGTTAAAGGATACCTTATATTTTTTAACCCCGGCCAGGTAATCTTTATTTTGCTGAAGGGAAAGTATAAACCTGTTGCTCAGTATCTTGGTATTGGCATTCAGGTCATCAGCGGTAGGTAAATGTTTATTGGCCCGCTCTTCGGCGTCATTGGCAGCATAAGCTGTAACTTCCGAAATGAGCGACAGCATCCAGATATACATTTCATAAACCTTGTCTATGGTCTGTAATAAGCCTTTTTCATGCTGTTTAATGTCGCCGCTGTTTGATTGATGATAAGCGTATAACGACTGTAGAACTTTTACCCTGAGGTGCCTGCGATTTAACATTTTTATAAGAACGATTTAGCCCGCAAAGTTAGCGGGAAATTTTGCATTTTAATAGGTTGATTTCACTTTTTTAATATCGGCAATACGTTTTTCGGCTATTTTGTTTGCCGCTTCTATTGCAGAAATCTTTTCAGCTTTTGAAAGTTTTAAAACATTGCGCGTTGCCTCGTAAATATTCTCGGTAAGCTGCATGGTTCTCTTCTTACTGAAGCCCATCAGTTCCGAATAACAATTAATAATGCCGCCCGCGTTTATTACATAATCCGGCGCAAATAGTATGCCTTTGTCGAGAAGCATCTGGCCGTGCAGCGCCTCGTCTTCCAACTGGTTATTGGCCGAGCCGGCAATGATAGCGCACTTCAGTTTATTTATAGTACTGGTGTTGATAGTAGCACCTAAGGCGCAAGGTGCATAAATATCGGCATCAATGTCGAAAATAGTATTGTTTGATACCGCCTCGGCATTGTATTTTTTTGCAATCTGGATAAGGCCATCCTCGTTAATATCGCTGGCATAAACCTTGGCATTTTCGTCGCGCAGCAGCTTCACCAGGTTTTCGCCAACACGGCCTATACCTTGCACAATCACTGAACGACCAGCCAGGCTATCATTACCGTAAAGCTCCTTTACGGATGCCTTGATACCCATAAATACGCCCAAAGCAGTAATGGGAGAAGGATCGCCGCTGCCGCCAATGGTTTCAGGTACCCCGGTAACATACTGGGTTTCCATCCTGATGTATTCCATATCGCGCGGATTGGTGCCTACATCCTCGGCGGTAATAAATTCGCCATTAAGGTTTTTGATGAACCGCCCGAACTTGCGTAACAAAGCTTCTGATTTATCCCTGCGCGAATCGCCGATGATAACGGCTTTACCACCACCCAGGTTCAAGCCCGCAATGGCCGATTTATAAGTCATGCTTTTAGATAAGCGCAGCACATCATACAAAGCATCGGCCTCAGTTTTGTAGGCCCACATACGTGTACCGCCTAAAGCTGGACCAAGCGTGGTGTCGTGAATGGCAATGATTGCTTTTAAACCGGTATCGGGATCACTGCAAAATACGATCTTCTGATGTCCATAAGCTTCAAGCTGACTAAAAATCGATTCGCTGGTGGTTGAGTTCGGCATCAAGGGAAGTGACAAGTAAATTTATTCCTTTCGGCTCGGACAAAAGTATATGTTTTTTTTATAGCACCAAAAGTTTTTTGACGCAGAGGGTATCCAAAAGGCCTTTTTTGATTTAAAACGTGCTGTGAACCGTCGTCCTGAGATACTCAAAGGATGAGCGCAAAGCCTATAATCTGCATGCTAAGCTGCGACATTTCTCCCATAAGGCCGGTCCCGGCATGTTTCCTGGGTTCAGACAAATTTACCCCCTCCAAACAAATCCCTCCTTGAATTATTACCCGCATTCTCCTACTTTTGAGTTCCCGGACTTCCCGACTCGCGGGCTTCCGGACTTTTTTAAATGAAAGATCTCGCATACCTTAATAAATTCTTTTACAAATATCGCTGGCGGCTTATCCCGGGAGTGTTATTTGTTATTATTTCAAATATTTTCGGTGTGCTGCCGGCCCAGGTAATAAGGGTAGCGTTCGATCTGGTTACCGAGAACATTGCCATGTACCGACTTTTCTCGGGCTTTCACCGGCAGGATATGATCTACAGCATTTTCGGTTCAAGCCTTTTCCTGTTTGGCACGTTGGTGCTGGTGCTGGCCTTGCTTCGCGGCCTATTCCTTTTCTTTATGCGGCAAACGCTCATCCTCATGTCGCGGCATATCGAGTATGATCTGAAGAACGAGATCTACAACCATTACCAGAAACTATCCCTCGCATTTTACCGCCGCCACAACACCGGCGATCTGATGAACCGGGTAACCGAAGATGTAAGCCGGGTCCGTATGTACCTTGGTCCGGGCATTATGTACACCATTAATACAGTAGTATTATTTGTTATGGTGATCTATGTAATGCTTACGGTTAATGTGCGGTTAGCTGTATGGTCTGTATTGCCGCTGCCTATTTTGGCTATTATCATATATTATGTAAATAATACCATAAACTTCCGCAGCGAAAAAATACAGCAGCGGCTGTCGGCGCTGTCAAGCTTTGTACAGGAAAACTTTTCGGGCATTCGCGTTATCAAATCATACGTCCGCGAAGCGCATGTTACCAAAAAATTTGCCGCAGAAAGCGAGAATTACAAAACCCATTCCATCGAGCTGGTACGCGTGCAGGCCATGTTCTACCCTATTATGCTGCTGCTGGTTGGGTTGAGTAACGTAATTACCATGTATGTGGGTGGTACCGAGGTAATGAAAGGTAATATTACCTCCGGCAATATTGCCGAGTTCATCGTATACCTAAGCCAGCTCACCTTCCCCGTTATTGCCCTGGGATGGGTAACCTCGCTCATCCAGCGTGCGGCGGCATCGCAAAAGCGGATCAACGAGTTTCTTGAGCTTCAGCCCGAGATCATCTCACCAAACGTCCCAACTGTTCCGCTTAAAGGGCTTATCGAATTTAAAAACGTCTCTTTCGTTTATCCTGATACCGGTATCGAGGCACTTAAAAATGTATCCTTTACCGCCAATCCGGGCGAAATGGTGGCTATCATTGGCCGCACCGGCTCGGGCAAATCAACCATTGCCAACCTCATTATGCGCATGTATGATGTTACCGATGGCGAAATACTTATCGATAAAAAACCCATTACCGCTCTTAATCTCGAAGGTTACCGCCACCAGATAGGCTTTGTTCCCCAGGAAGTTTTCCTGTTCTCCGATACCATTGCCAATAACATCGCCTTTAGTGCCGATGTACTTGAAATGGATAAAGTGTCGCAAGCCGCCAAAGACGCCGCTGTTTATTCCAATATCATGGAACTGGAGAAAGGCTTTGAAACCCTCATCGGCGAACGCGGTATCACCCTCTCCGGCGGACAAAAACAACGCGTCTCCATAGCACGTGCGTTGGTAAAACATCCGCAGGTACTAATTTTTGACGATTGCCTCTCGGCCGTCGATACCCGCACCGAGGAAGAAATACTAAGCAACCTGGGCCGCAACATGCAGGGCAAAACCAGCTTGATCATCGCTCACCGCATCTCTACTATTAAAAACGCCGACAAAATTCTTGTCATTGACGACGGCGAGATCGTCGAACAAGGTCATCACGACGACCTGATGCTGCAGAAAGGCATTTACTTCGAGTTGTATGAAAAACAACTGCTGGAAGAAGAAGAAAATGTTTAAAACCCGCCAAAAAATAAAATAATCTTAACAAAAGTTCAATAATATTGGAATTAATACTTGTACTTTGAAAAATTATTTATATTTATGCCAACCAAAACTATTACGATACACATTTTATGGGAGATTTTGACAACAGAGAGCGTGAAGAGGTTTATTCAAAGAAGGTAAGAGCAGGGAAGCGGACTTATTTTTTTGACGTAAAGGCAACCCGTTCAAACGATTATTATGTTACTATTACCGAAAGCAAAAAGCGTTTGGAGGATGGTGTTTTTATCAAGCACAAGATCTTTTTGTACAAAGAAGATTTCGAGAAATTTGCTGAGGGCCTGAAAGACACCGTCGACTACATC
>DATCQV010000137.1:0-6655 GCA_036569325.1 Mucilaginibacter sp.
CGTGGTAACCTACATGCCCAAAGGTTTTTACAAAGCGCGGGAGTTTTACTCGCCGCAATATGATAACCCGCATACCAACCAGAAGATGGCCGATCTGCGCAGCACCATTTACTGGAACCCAAACATTATTACGGATAAAGATGGCAAGGCATCGTTCAGTTATTTTAATGCAGATGGCAAGGGCACTTACCGGGTGGTGATAGAAGGCATTGATGCAGATGGAAATTTGGGCAGACAGGTGCTGCGATACAAAGTGGAATAATTAATATGCTGAAGCGGGTTGTCTTTTGGTTGATTTTTATGCCTTTGGCGGCGTTTGGCCAGCAAAGCAAGCCGCATGCCGCTGGCGATACTGCGATTAAGGCGCTCCCGGCAAGACTTGCTGAATATTATGCTACTTATCCCACAGAAAAAGCCTACCTCCAATTCGATAAGCCCTACTACGCCATCGGCGATACCATTTATTTTAAAGCCTATGTAGTAATAAGAGAGCAACATAAACTTTCAGCACTAAGCGGGGTTTTGAACGTGGATTTGATAAGTCCTGATAACAAAATTGTTCGAACAGAAAAATTACAGCTGATCGCAGGGGTTGCATGGGCCGATTTTGTTTTAGCTGATAGCTTAAAAAACGGCAACTACAGGATAAGGGCTTACACCAACTGGATGCGGAATGAAAGCGAAGACTCATTTTTTTGGAAAATAATTTCGGTGGCAGGCGTAGCTAAAAAATCTGAGAGCAATAAAGAAATTGTAAAAAAGGCTGAAAACAAGCCCGCAGTTAATAGCATAGATATACAATTTTTGCCGGAAGGTGGGAGTTTCGTCGCCGGCAACTATTCAAAAATTGCGTTCAAAGCAGTTGACCAGAACGGGCAAGGAGTTGACCTTAAAGGCGTAATAGTTGATGAGCGGGGGGAAGAAGTCACGACTTTGGCTTCCACCCATTTAGGGATGGGCTCATTTTACATGGTGCCGCAGGTCGGAAAAAGCTACAAGGCAAATGTGACTTTTGCAGATGGCAGTCATAGTACCAGGGAGCTTCCAACAGCTTTGCTGGCTGGCTACACTTTGAGCGTCAACTATACAAACCCTGATACTATACGAATAAGAGTGACTGCGGGTGGCAGCGGTTTTGCAGATGGCCTTTCGCTTGCAGGGCAATCGGGGGGAGTACTTGATTACGTAGTAGAAAATCAACAGTCAGGCAGTAAATTTTTTTCGGTAGCTATACCCGCAAGCAAATTTCCAACGGGCATCGCTCAATTTACCTTATTTAGCGCTTCTGGTGAACCACTTAATGAACGACTGATATTTGTAGATCACGAGGACAGGCTTAAACTTAACCTTAACTTAAAGAGAGCATACAACACGCGTGAAAAAGTAAAGATAGATTTAGCGTCAATCTTTAATGATAGTAAGCCTGCTACAGCAAGTTTTTCGGTAGCGGTTACAGACGAAGCTATTATGCCTGTTGATACTGTAAATGAGAATACAATTGTAAGTAACCTGCTGCTAACGTCTGAATTGAAAGGAACCGTGGAGCAGCCCAACTATTATTTTACTGAAATAAATGAAAGAACGCGGGCAGCATTAGACAACCTGATGCTTACTCAGGGTTATCGCTATTTTAACTGGAAGAAAATTTTAAGTGATGGCGAACCAAATATAAAATTTCAACCTGAGAAGGGCCTTTCGATATCAGGGAAGGTAAGTAAATGGGGTAAGCCTTTTTTAAATGCAAAAGTAAAATTGTTTAGCAACAAAGGCGGTACTTTTATGCTGGATACGGTGACAGATAAAGATGGCAGATTCGCTTTTAATGACTTAATGTTTGAAGACAGTACCAAATTTGTAATTCAATCAAAAGTGCCAAAAGGGCAGGATGCGGTGACTCTTGATTTGGATACCACTTTTTCGCATCAATTGGAATTGAAAACCAATTTTCATCCTGTTATAACGGATATCTCCGCCGACTTTTCGGGATATCTGCTTAATCAAAGAAGATTTTACGAAGAGCAACAGCGATTTGGAATAAACAAACACGAAGTGGTGTTACGAGAAGTAAAAGTACAGGCCAGGTACGAGGCTAAAATCCCCGATTCTCAAAATCTAAATGGCTCAGGTGGCGCTGATTATACGTTTACAGCCAAAGACATTGAAAAAATGATTTGTACAAGGTTGACAGAATGTTTACAAGGAAGAATACCCCGAGTCCGCTTCATTAACGATGTTCCGGTTGGAATGGCTTTAGTAATTGACGGAAATTTTGTAGACGCAGATATGTTTACTACATTAAACCCTGATGACATTGAAGGAATCGAAGTAATTGTCAGTCTTCATTATGCTTCCATCTATGGCTCAAGAATGGCAAACGGAGGAATTATAGTAACAACCAAACGCGCTAAAAAACAGAACCAATATTACCGCTACGCTCCAGGTGTAGTAACCTACATGCCAAAAGGGTTTTACAAGGCGCGGGAGTTTTACTCGCCGCAATATGATAACCCGCATACCAATCAAAAGATGGCCGATCTGCGCAGCACCATTTACTGGAACCCGAACATTATTACCGATAAGGATGGCAAGGCATCGTTCAGCTATTTTAATGCAGATGGCAAGGGCACTTACCGGGTGGTGATAGAGGGCATTGATGCGGATGGGAATTTGGGCAGGCAGGTATACCGGTATAAGGTGGAATAATGCGCTGTTCTATTTCTCAAAGTATTCCAGCCTTATGGTTTGGCCATCAAAAACGGCGTAGCTGCATGCATTTACCCATTCGCCGAGGTTAATGTAGCGGCTTTTGTCGTTCAGCTGAATATCGAGCGGAAGGTGGCGGTGACCGAATACGAGGTAATCGTAAAAGCGGGTTTGCAATTGTTCGTTACTGAAAGTTACCAGCCATTCCTGCTGACCGGGTTTGTTAGCCTCGCCCTTTTTCTGGTTGGCAATGCGGCTATGCGACGACCAGTAATTGGCCAGCCCCACGCCAAAGTTTGGATGCAGGCGGGCAAACAGCCACTGGCACAGCCTGCTCCGGAAAAAGCCCTTCAGGAATTTATAGAACGGATCGCCGGGCCCGAGGCCGTCCCCGTGATGCAGGTAGAATTTTTTGCTGTTGCGTTCCATTTCCAGCTCGTTGCTGATGATGGTTGCACCCAGTTCGCGCTCAAAATAATCAAACATCCACATATCGTGGTTTCCTTTGAAGAACCAGAGCTTGATGCCTGAATCGGCCAGTTCTGCAAGTTTCCCTAAAAAGCGGATATATCCTTTGGGGACCACGGTTTTATACTCGAACCAGAAATCGAACACATCACCCATTAAAAAGATCTCGGCGGCATCGGCCTTAATAAAGTCGAGCCAGCGTACCAGACGGTCTTCACGCTGCCGGCTGCCGGCGTACGTGCCTGCGCCCAGGTGGAAATCGGAAGCGAAATATATTTTTGTGCGTGCAGCCATTTGGGCCGTAAAAATAAGCGAATAATCTGTAGCTATGAAATGGGAGGTTAATTCGTTGCCGTTATCATACGGCAACGAATTGTGAGAGGGTAAAGATTAATCGATTAACCGGCTTGTAATCAGCAACCCGGTGTTATGCGCCCCGCAAACCGATTAGTGAAAATCAAATCAAAAAGGTAATATCTTGTTATTGTATGCTGGCCTGTTCGCAAACCTGGTTAACCAGATCGCGCGAGAGGGGCTTGGTCATGAACGAGTTGACGCATGTGTATTTTTTCGACTGAAAAACATCGGCCGTCCGTATAGACGAGCTCATGATATGTACACGTACGTTCTTGTTGGCATCGGCATTGAAAGATTCCAGCTTATCTAAAAACTCCCAGCCGGTAAGCTGCGGCATATCCAGATCAAGCAGGATAACATCGGGCATGGCTCCGTCTTCTTTGTGTTCTTCCAGGTAATCCAGCACTAAGCTTCCGTCGAAAGTGTAGGTTGCCTGCTCGCAGTTGTAATTATTATGCAGGAGTCGTTGCATAATATAGTGATCCGTTGGGTTATCATCAATTACTACAAGTTTGCACATAATAGATAGTTTAAATTAACGCTAATATAGCTATTTCAAGCTAAGTCTCTAAATATCAGCAATAATTGTAACATTGGCGTTACCGTTATTTTTAATGATATTTCTGTAAAAGATAATGCAATAGCTGTGCCAGCGCAATTTTTTAAGCAGAATATTTGAAATTTTTCTCGCAACGGGAAACAATTATCCTTTGGTTAATAAAGCGTAAACGTTATGGGAATATCTCCACACTGTGGTGGGGAAAATATAGCGCATGTTGTGGTACCGGCAAAAGAGATATGCGCCTGGCCTGGTATGGGCCGGTGCGAAATGTAGTATAATTTGAAATTTATACGGCCGGGATAATTATTTTGTTGCATTAATAAATGAAGAAAGCCCCGGTACATTACCGGAGCTTTCAATATATATGATTAGTGATCGTGGCCATGCCCTTTATCATGTCCGCGGCCTCTGTCGTGGTCATCGTGGCGGCGTTCGCCATAGTGGTGGCCATTATCGTGATGTTCTCCGCGCCAGTGATCACGGTAACGTGCATCGCGGCTATCACGGATAATAACCTGATCGCGGCGGCCGCGGTAACCGGCATATCTTTCACGGATAACGGTGTTATGCTCCCATGGGCGGCGTTCATTTACCACTACCTTATAGCTGCGGTACCTGTCGAAATGGTAACGGGCGGGCAAAACGCGGTTATGCACCCAAACGTTGTTCTCAAAATAAACATATTGATGCGCCGGAACATCATAATATACATCGGCATCAGGAATATAATAATAATCGGCATGATCATATCCTACCGGTCCCCACTCGGGCTGGCTGCCAATGTTAAGGCCTAAACTTACGCTTACCTGTGCATCGGCTTTTATCGAATAGCAGCCGAGTATTATTGCTGCTATAAAAAATATCTTTTTCATAATAATAAATATTGTTTGGTATGATAGACAATGTTTGCGGCAAATAGTTTAGTTTATTTTTTTGCTGATGGAGTAAGTGGTTGATTTGGTGAGGGATTTTCTGCTTAATGCAGTAGAAGACTTACGAAGTTTAATTCGGGGCTAATGTTTTCAAAGGCCTCGTTGAGGGCTTCGCCGTTTCAAAACTTCGTAAGTCTGATTGTTGGTCCGTTTGTCGGAAATGATCAATGCGCTTCCAGCCAATTTACACCAGTGCCGATCTCTACCAGGATAGGCACGGTGGTTTTGATGGCGTTCTTCATGTTTTCGGTAATAATGGGTTTCATGATCTCCACCTCATTGTGCGGAACATCGAACACTAACTCGTCATGCACCTGCATGGTCATGCGCGAATCGAGTTTTTTATCGCAGATCTCGCGGTGAATGTTGATCATGGCTATTTTGATCATGTCGGCAGCCGAACCCTGGATGGGCGCGTTAATGGCATTTCGTTCTGCAAAACCCCGTACTGTGGCATTGGCCGAATTGATATCGCGCAGGTAGCGGCGGCGGCCCATCAGCGTGCACACGTAGCCGTTTTCGCGGGCAAAATTCATGGTATCGCTCATGTAATTTTTGATGCCGGGGAATTGCAGGAAATAATTTTCGATGATATCGGCAGCCTCTTTACGCGGAATGCCCAGGCTTTGCGATAAACCGAACGCCGATTGCCCATAGATAATGCCGAAGTTAACCGCTTTAGCATTGCGGCGCTGGTCGCTGGTTACCTGGTCGAGCGCTACGCCGTAAACGTTGGCGGCAGTAGCGGTGTGGATGTCATGATTTTTTACAAAGGCATCCATCATGTTCGCATCCTTGCTGATCTCGGCAATAATGCGCAATTCGATCTGCGAATAATCTGCCGACATGATGATGTGGTTCTCATCTCTCGGAATAAAAGCTTTTCTTACCTCACGCCCGCGCTCGGTACGGATGGGAATATTTTGCAGGTTGGGATTGGTGGAACTTAAGCGCCCGGTTGCAGCCACAGCCTGGTTGTAAGATGTATGTACGCGCCCTGTTTTGGGATTTACCATTGTAGGCAGCGCGTCTACATAGGTCGATTTCAGCTTTTGCAGCTGACGATAATCCAGAATATCGCGAACGATGTCACTTTTTGCAGCCAGCGACAGCAACACGTCTTCACCGGTTTGGTATTGACCGGTTTTGGTTTTCTTGGCTTTGGGATCGAGCATCAGCTTTTCAAAAAGTACTTCGCCCAGTTGCTTTGGCGATGCAATATTGAAGCGCACACCGGCTTTTTCGTAAACCGTTTTCTCGAGCTTTGCGATATCGGTTTCCAGCTCTTTAGAGAAATCCTTTAAGGTATTGTCATCAATGCGTACGCCTTCATATTCAATGTCGGCCAGTACATAAATGAGCGGGTGCTCAATTTCGTGGATCAGTTTTTCGCTTTCCACTTCCTTCAGCTTCGGCTCGAAAACGGTGCGCAGCTGCAGGGTAATGTCGGCATCCTCGGCAGCGTATTCCTTTATTTTTTCGATCTCCACATCACGCATGCTGCCCTGGGCTTTACCCTTGGCGCCGATAAGCTCGGTAATGGAAACCGGTTTGTAGCTGAGGTAATTCTCCGACAGGATATCCATATTATGGCGGGTATCCGGATCGATGATGTAGTGTGCCATCATTGTAT
>DATCQV010000138.1:0-24128 GCA_036569325.1 Mucilaginibacter sp.
GGCATAGTAGTCCGAAGTTTGGAAACTTCGGACAGCGACGGACGCTTGCGGCTGGAATTGTTTTCTGTAGTCTGCGACTACAGAGCGAACAATCCCCCTCAAAATTTCCTTCCGCTTTTTTCGTTTAAAATTCCTGAGAAAAACGATTAAACATAATAGATTTGTTTACGTTAATCAATTCGGGGTCAGAACTGATCACACTACATCGTTAACAAGGAATGAGCAAAGTTTTTACTATTACCAGCGGGCTGGAAAATATGGGTGCGCTGCGCACCGGGGGGCAGGGTTCGGTTTATAAGGGCAGGCGTATCGGGCCTATTATCAGCGCGGTGAAGCTGCTGCCTACGCCTGTTACTAGCGAGAGCGAGGACGATAAGAATTACCGCAATTTCCTGAACGAAGTTGAAAAGCTGAAAAAGGTAAATGAGATCCCTAACCCCAACGTGGTGAAGATCCTCAACTCGGGCATTACCGAGAGCGGCTCGTTTCCGTTCATCGAGATGGAATTTATAGAGGGCCCCGACCTGGAAGACCTGCTGAAACCGCCGCACGAAAAAGTATTCACCATCAAAGAAGTGATCAAACTGGCCGATCAGCTGGCCTGCGCCTTGTCGCACTGCCATAAGGTGGGGGTGAAACATGGTGATATCAAAAGCAACAACGTAAAGTTCAATAACAATACCGGCAACTATGTTTTGCTGGATTTTGGTTTGTCGGTCATGTCAGACGAGCAGCGGCGCAGCAGTATGCGCCATGCGGGAGCCATCGAGTTTATGGCGCCCGAGCAGAACGAAGGGCAGATGCTGTTCCAGACGGACATTTACAGCTACGGTGTGATCTTATACGAATTGCTGGCCGGGCAGGTGCCGTTCCCGCTAAAGGACAACGGCGAAACGGCACGCACCAACGTGATGCTGGCGCACATGGAAACCCCCGTGCCCGACCTGCTGCAGCTGCGCCGTGAAAACCTCCCCGCCGACTGGCCCGAGCGAGAAATGCATATCCCCGGCTGGTTGCTGATGATGATAGCCACTTGTTTAGAGAAAAAACCGGAAGACCGCTACGCAGACGGCGAGGCGCTGCACGAATATATATCAGAAAGCAGCATAGCCGAAATGCGGGTGGAAGTGGTAAAAGAGATAGAAGCCGCTCATGTGGTTCCACCGGCGCCTATCATGGTAGAGCGGGCGTATATTCCCGAGCAGCCCGGCGTAATGCGGATGTCGAAATCGGTGTTTGCCGGGTTGATGATCCTGCTTACAGGTTTTATGGCTTATTCGGCGTATTCACTGTTTCAGCCTAAGCCTAAAATACAACCGCAGGTACAAACCATTATGCCCGATACTGCCCGTATTGCCGACAGCTTCAGAAATGCGGAACGTCAGCGCATTATCGATGCACGTAACAAACGCCACAAAACAGACTCTTTAACACAAGGGGCCATCGGCAATGCGCTTGACCGCGCAAATAACCCCGATAGCACAAAAACAGATACAACAGGAAATCAATAAGATATAATGGAACAAAAAGCATCTATCTGGCAACGTATGGGCATACAGGATTGGTTTTTGACCAGTCCCGGCAGCAACAAAGCCAAGAAACAGCCTGCGTTAACCCCCGATGATGTTTACAATTACGTGGTGGCCAAGTTCGGCGATTCTATCCGCGAGCTTTCTTTCGGCAACAGGATAGTTTTCTATCACGAATTCATCATCAGCTTTAACGCAGAGGATTACAAACAGTTCCTGGATAATAAGCAGGGTCTTTTCGGGCTGATAGTGAACGAAACGGTGAAGAAGTTTTACCAGATGCTGAACCAGTACCGCGCGGCTGGTAAAACGGTGGTGCCTTCGAGCTCGAAATGGGTTTTCAGGCTGGTATCGCATCCCGATTATGAACGGGGAGACATCGGCTTCATAGGTAAACTCCTGCCCGGCAGCAATAAAAAGGAAGAGAATTTAAGGGTGACTTTCATTCCCCGCCAAACGGGTATCGCCCAAACATTCGATATCAGCGACGATGTGCTGAAGGCCTTTAACTATTACAGCGAGGGCTATTTTGAGCTGCCTTATGTAGAGGACCTTGAATTTACCGGGAAAGGTGATGTTAAGCCCGGAAAAAAATACCTGGCCCGTTTTGAAACCATCCTGCCCGAAAAACAATTTGCCGGGAAAAAGGTAGAATATCTGATGTACAGCGACGAGATCATCGTGTCGGGAAATGAGGATACGCGTGAAGACGATAATATATTTAAGATCCCGACTGATTGGGTGAACTCGCCGCACCTGCGCATCAGGTACAATAAAGCCGATGGGAAGTTTTACATGGCTTCGTTCGGTGAGCTGACTATACTTAATGAACAGGAAATAACCCGCAGCGATATCAATTCGCCGGCGTGGGTGGAGCTGCCTGTCAATTCAAAAATATTGCTGAACGGGATAGTAGGGATTAACTTATTTAAATCGTAAGCGTTATGTCGCAAATATTATCAGTTGGCCTGCTGGCAATTTGTGTAGCCTTACTGGCAACTCATTTTTTGGAAATTAAAAAATCACGCAAAGCAAATGACTGATCAATTTTTTGGGATAACTGACACCGGCAAGGAACGGACCAATAATGAGGACGCATTTATTGCCCGCCAAAGCGCCGATGGCAATTTCATAGTAGCCTGCGTGATTGACGGCGTTGGCGGCTATGCGGGCGGCGAGGTGGCTGCCGCGATAGCACGCGCTGCCATATTGGAGCGGTTGGAAGGTGCGTCGGGTGATATTATTTCGGTGATCACCGATTGTCTGGAACTGGCCAACGAGCGCATCCTGCTCGAAAAACAAAAGAATAAGGAATACGCCCAGATGAGCTGCGTTTGTACGCTCACGCTGGCCGATATTACCAACAACCGATTTTATTACGCCCACGTTGGCGATACCCGTTTGTACCTGCTGCGCGATCATTCGCTGGTGAAGATCTCGCACGATCAGTCGTTCGTGGGTTTCCTCGAAGAATCGGGCAGGCTCACGGAAGCCGAGGCCATGAATCACCCCAAACGGAACGAGATCAATAAGGCTTTGGGCTTTGAGCATAACCTGACTAAAACTGCCGATTATATCGAGACCGGGCAATCGCCTTTTTTATCGGGTGATATGCTGTTGCTTTGCAGCGACGGCCTGAGCGATATGGTGGGCAGCGCCGAGATGACCGGCATCCTCACCAAAGAAATTTCGATCAAAGATAAAGGCCGCGGACTGGTGGATGCCGCTAATCATCGCGGTGGAAAAGATAACATTACCGCGGTGTTGGTGCATAATAACAAGGCACCGCAGCAGCATGCGGCCACAGCGGTGAAACGAGAGAATGTAACCGTTACCCCTGCAAGCCGTGCTACTGAAACACCTGCCGCTGATGACGAGCCTGCGCCTGCCCGGTCAACAGGCAGTGGTGGTTTGATCGCTGTGCTGGTTATTCTGGTTTTATTATTTGCCGGAGGTGCGGTATATTTCTACTTGCAAACCCAGAAAACAACGCCAACGGAAACCGCTGTTACGCATCAGCCTGTCGCTGCCGGCACGTCGAAAAAAATCAATCCCTTACAGCTCAAATTGCAAAAAGCTATCGATAGCTTAAAAGGCCATACGCTGGTACTGAGCGATACGGATTATAAAACGCCTGTTATTATAAGCAGCGCTATTATGATTAACCGTGATAGTTTGCATATTAAGGCGCATGGTAAAATTGTATTTCAGGCCGATTCAGGCTATAAGGGTGCCGCCGTTATGCTTTCGGCCAAAACTAAAAATATGCTGATAGATAGCGTTGCGTTTAATGGTTTCGATACGGCAATCGTCCTGGCCAACAACGCTCTTGAACTAAAGAATGTGCAATTCGTAAATTGCAAACAGACCGTTACCAATCAAATTATAGCTGCCGGTACAAAAAAATACACTAACGGTAAACTCACCCCGGTTACCCTCAAAACTGATTCCTTACCTGTTACGCATAAAAAGTAAAGCATGTCGAGAGGAAAAGAACGCATTTTTCTGATACTTTCTGCTGTAATGCTGGGCCTGCTGTTTGGGCGGCTGTACCAGGTGTTGCAGCAAAATTTTACCGGTATTAATGAACACGTAAAGGAAGGTTCGATAGTGAACCTGAACGCACCGAACCCGGCGCGGCATCTGGCAGCGCTGCTGGAACGGGGCTACTATTTTGAGGATAAGCGCGACATCGACCTGATAGAAAATACGCTTGCCGAGCGCCTGAAGGTTACCGGAAAATTCGATAACATCGGCGAGATCAATAAACTGGCCTACAACGTTGATGCCGACGATGCCTTTGCCCGCGGCGGAAAATCATTCAAGGAAAGGGTGCAGGTTTCGCGCACTTTATTAGGCTATACAGGCGATGATTCGGTACGTTTTACGCAGGAGCGCAATGCACCGCCAAGCCTGCCCAATGTTACCGATATCGGTTTGCAAGGCAGCGATATTAGCGGCTCGGTGCTGAATAAAACCGTCCCTGTAGCAGGTGTGCTGGTGCGGTTGCAAATGATCCTACCGCAAGACAGTATTTATAACGACGAAGAAACCGACCAGGTTAAAACCAGCGTTCAACAAGGCAATGGTTTTAAGCTGACCTACATAGCCGACGAAAAAGGCAAGCCGCATCTGCAAGGCCTCACCGCTTTTGCACGTACCGGCGCCGATGGCACTTTTACGTTTAAAAATCTCCCGGCTAACAAAGCGTTCAATGTGCTGCCGCTGCAACCGGGTTTCCAGTTCGGGCGATCTGCAGGTACCGAGAACCTGGATGGTGACGAGGAATTTACTTTCCATCAGTCGCCGCATACCATCAGGCTGATCTCATCGAAAGATTTTAATATCCTGAAGAAAGAAAAGGTGCTCATTATCCGCACGCCTGAAGATTTTAACTTTTGGTATTGGGTGATCGTAGCGTCGTTTTTTGGCTGCTTTTTGGTTATTCATTTATTGCTGAGCTTTAAGTTCCCTGCTGCCGATCAGATCATTCTGCCGGTCATCATGGTGCTAACGGGACTATCGTTCCTTACCCTCCTGAATTTACAAGACCCACTAAGAGACCGCTTTTTTGCCAAAGATTCGCTGATGTACCTGTTTATGGGCGTTGGTGCTTTGCTCATCTTAGTGGTGATTAATCTGCGGAAGTTTACACCCGATTCGGGTTTGTATCGCATGTTTGTTTTCCGCAGAAATCAAAAAGCTGCAAACGGCTGGCCCTGGATCATAGCGGCAATGGGCTTGCTGATGCTGACTATCCGGTTTGGCTCTGGTCCGGAGGGTAGCGGGGTGAAAGTTAATTTATTCGGTTTTCAGCCGAGCGAGATCGTTAAATATCTCGTGATCATTTTCCTTGCGGGATTTTTCGCCATTAACGAGCGTTTCATCAGTGAATATGCCAGCTGGCGTAAACGTTGGTCGTTTTTCTCTTTTGCGTTGATCGCTATAGCATTTACTTTATTATTGTTCCTGATGTTGGGCGATATGGGTCCGGCGATAGTGATATGCTTTACGTTCATTATCCTGTTTTCATTCTCGCGCGGCGATTTTATGTTCATGGCGCTGGCGGTGGTTTTCTACGTGCTGGTATCATGGATCTTTAAAAATGTGTGGCTCTCTACCATGCTCACCGCCGTAGTACTGATCGCCAATTTCTTTTACCGGAAACGCACCATGAGCGAATCGGCCATTATGGCCCTGGTAATTATTTCCGGCTTTTTGACCGTTGACAAGATCCCTTACATTGATAAACTGGTGCCCGGCCCGGTACAACGTTTGGTTGACCGTAAAGCAATTTGGCAGGATGCCTGGAATAATGAGGTTTACGGCGGCGACCAGGTGGCGAATGGCCTGTGGGCCATGTCGGGTGGAGGAATTACCGGCCAGGGCATAGGCGAGGGTTATGCCAAAACTATTCCTGAAGCACATACCGATATGATCTTGCCGGCCATTGGAGAGGCCTTCGGCTGGGCGGGTATTGTAAGTATCTTCCTGTTGTTCCTCGTTTACCTGCACCGATCCATCATTATCGGACGAAAGACCGGGACGCCGTTCCTATTCTATTTATGCGCGGGGATAGGGATCTGTACGTTCATCCAGTTCCTGCTGATAGCGGGCGGCTCCACAGGCGCATTGCCGTTATCGGGCGTAGCCTTGCCATTTGAAAGTTATGGCGGATCATCACTGGTGGCTAATCTTTTGGCGGCCGGATTTTTATTATCGGCTTCGAGAGTGAACGGCACACCGGTGCAAATGCAGTTCATTACCAAACAACAGGACCGCAACCTGGTACCGGCGTTGCTGGCTGCCTGTATCGGGGTAATGCTGTTGATTGTGAATATATCGAGCTATTTATTCGACAGTGCAAAATGGATCGTAAAACCTGCGCTGGTTGCGGACAGGAGCGGGGCGCGTATGTTCAGCTATAACCCGCGCATTGCCATCCTGATGAATAAACTGCAGGCAGGTACGTTATATGACAGACAGGGGCGTATACTGGCCACAAGTAATCCAGATCTCATCAAAAAACAGCAAAGCTTATTGAGCGCGGCAGGCGTGGGCAATTATGATCTTGATTCGGCGATGCACAAGCGTTTAACGAGATATTATCCCTTCGAAGAACAGATGTTTTTCTGGACGGGCGACGATAATACGGGAATCTTCAATGGCAGCACCAACGGCTACTTTGCCGAATATGAGCATGCCGCCGAGCTGCGCGGTTTCAAAATGCCGGTGGTGAGCTTCAATGCGCATGCCAGCCGGTACAGGGAAGATCGTTTTTTACCTGCGGGAGTGAAGGAAATGTCGGTAGCCAAGCGGGATTATGGTGCACTGGCTCCGCTGCTGATAGCCGGATTGAACAGCGCGGCAGTGGATTCGTTCAAGCGAAGAAACCGCGATGTAAAGCTGACCGTGGATGCGGGCCTGCAAACCGGCATACAACAGGCCATGGCTGCCGATACTTCGTTGCAGGATAACCGGGTTTCGGTGGTGATCATGCTGCCGCAAACGGGCGATGTGCTGGCTTCGGCGGTGTATCCGTTGCCGCCGGTGAAGAACTACGACCAGCTGACGATGCCCATCAACGAGCAGAATAAACTATCGCAATGGATGACCACGAGCGATCTCGGCTTTACCTACGCCACGCAGCCCGGCTCCACGGCTAAGGTGCTTACGGCTATGGCATCGTTCAATAAACTGGGATTGAAAGCTGATAGCATTAAATATCATGTGAGCATGGAGGAGCGGATCCGTACCAAAGGCATCGAACCTGATGAAACTGGTATCATTACACTTGAGCGCGCCATTGCCAAATCGAACAATGTGTACTTTATTAAGCTCGCCAATCAGCAGCATCTCGAAGAAGACATGGCGACTTTGTATATGAAAGCCGGGATGTTTTTACATGGTGTAGGCGGCTATTTCTACAATAAAAAACCCGAAAATCACGACCAGGAAGAAAAATGGCGCGAACTTTGGCGCAAAACCGAATTCAATACCAAACCAAGATACGATCCTAACAATATTCATAAAACACGGGCGAAGGGTATCTCAGGTATGGCATGGGGACAAGGCGAGCTAATAGCTACCCCAGCCGCGGTGGCAAGGCTGGTGTCGAGCGTGGCCAATAATGGATCATTGGTAGCCAATAGATTTGTGCTAAAGGTGAGCGATACCGCACAACCTGTTAAGGGCAGTATTCAATTGGCAAATGATCCGCGGTATGCGGCCTTGCTGACCAAGTACATGATAGAGCAGAGTGCGCCGAAAGAAGAGATTTTGAACCTGAAAGTTGCCGGTAAAACCGGTACACCGGAAAGGATTTGGAAAGGCAACAGCATTAACGATGGTTGGTATGTGTTCTTCGCGCCGCTGGCGAAGGGAAAAGGCAACATCGTAGTTTGTATCCGCATCGAATCGACCAAAGGTTCATCAGACGCGGTGCATTTTGCTGGCCGCACGGTGATACCTTTGTTGCGTAAAGCCGGCTATATTAAGGATATTGCAACGGCGGCAGATGAAGCCGATTAGAGAATCAAGAGTCAAGAGCCAAGAATCAAGACAGGATTTTTGGGGATTTGGGATTAGACAAGAATCAAGATAAAGAAGAAATTTTATGTTCGACTTTTTTAAACGGAATGAAAATAAAGGACCGCAGGATGTAAAAGGCCTGCGCGAGGGTTTGCTGCGTTTTATTAAAGATCAGCTGCAAAAATCGGAGGGGGGAGAAGGCCGGCACATTAAAGGCATTCACCTGTTTTTTAACGTGGATGCTGCCGATAAGCACTTGTATGAAGCCGCCGTGTATGCCGATGAACCGGAAAAGTTTAAAGAAGAGATCCAACGCATAGCCGATGATTTTGCGCTCGACCTGCCTGCCGATTGGGCGCTGGAAGTTGCCTTTGATGAGGAATTTCCGCCAAACTCCATCATATCAGATACTTTTAACGTCGCTATTTTTCTTCGTACAAGGGTTCATAATATCCAGCGCTCGGGTGCGGCGTATATTAAGATATTAAATGGCGAGGCCGAACATGCGGAATATGAGATCAAATCAGACGATGGTAAGATCAACATCGGTCGCGAGAGCAAGGCCCAGGTAAGCGATGGCTTTTTCAGGCTCAACCAGATCGCTTTTCCGGGCGATAGCAGCAATCAGAGCAATAAATTTATCAGTCGGCAGCACGCGCACGTAGAATGGAATAACGAGGAAGGGCGGTTCTTTATCTATGCTGATGAGGGCGGCGTTCCCCCGGGGAATAAGATCAAGATCAAATCGGTAGGGAATGAAAACCTCGTAAAGCTTCATTCTACCCAAATTGGGCATAGGCTGGAAGAGGGTGATCAGGTTATTTTGGGGGAATCGGCGGTGTTTGAGTTTAGCTATCATTCGGGTCAGTCCTGAGGATGATAGAGTCAAGAACCAAGAGTCAGGAATCAAGACAGCTGCGAATGTCTTAACGTTAAATTGTTAGTCCGGGATTATAAATCCGGACTAATTTTGATAAATAAATCTTTATAAAATCGAACTAAACCACTCACGAGTAATCTTGTTTAAAAGATAGATCATAACTTTAATGACGTTAGCGGGTGCTTGGTTTTCCTTTGCCCGATACACTACAATAAATGAGCAAAATTTTTACGATAACAGAAGGCCTTGAAAACATGGGCGCGCTGCGTACCGGCGGACAGGGTTCCGTTTATAAGGGGCGCCGCATGGGGCCTATCATGAGCGCCGTAAAAGTTTTGCCGACTCCCATTGCCGAAGAAAATACCACCGATGCCAACTATCGTAATTTTATCAACGAGGTTGAAAAACTGAAGAAGGTAAACGAAATTCCCAACCCAAATGTGGTGAAGATCCTGAATTCGGGCATTACGGAGAGCGGCTCATTGCCCTTTATCGAAATGGAATTTATTGAAGGGCCTGATCTGGGTGAGTTGCTGAAACCACCACATGATCCCATTTTTGTCATCAAAGAGGTAATTAAACTTGCTGATCAATTGGCTTGCGCCTTATCTCACTGCCATAAGGTTGGGGTTAAGCACGGTGACGTTAAAAGCAATAACGTAAAGTATAATATTCATTCGGGCAATTATGTGCTGTTGGATTTCGGCTTGTCGGTAATGTCCGACGAGCAGCGGAGGAGCAGTATCAGGCATGCCGGGGCTATCGAGTTTATGGCGCCGGAGCAGAACGAAGGGCAGATGCTTTTCCAGACTGATATTTACAGTTTCGGCGTGATCTTGTACGAGTTATTGGCCGGGCGGGTTCCGTTCCTGCTGCAGGATAATGGCGAGACCGACCGCAATAATGTAATGATAGCCCACATGGAATCACCGGTGCCTGATCTGATGGATTTCCGGAGGAATAATCTGCCCAAATCATGGTCGACCGAGCAACAGGAACGTGAAATGCAGGTCCCGGGATGGCTGCTGCAACTGGTGAGCAAATGCCTCGAGAAAAAGCCCGAAGACCGTTATGCCGATGGCGCTGCCCTGCACGAAGCGATCAACAATAACATCATAGCCGAAAGCCAGGACAGCGCCCGCGTTGCCATTGCAGCGTTGGAGGCTGAAAACGAGAAATTGCTGCACCAGTTAACGCTCTACCGCCAGGGGCAGGCGGCCGAAGCCTCAGTAGTGAAGATACCAAGGCGCTTGCTTGCAGGTATTGTTATTTTGCTGCTGGGAGTTAGCGCGTATGCGATTTTCAGACCATCGGCTGTAAAGAAAAGTGTTGATGTGACGCCGCGCGATACTTCATCGGTAAAATTTAAGAAACCGGTAACAACCAGCGATACAGCTGCAGTTAAAGATAAATTACCTCCTTATATAGCCCCCCAGAAGGTAGATACGGCAAAACCCGTTCATAAAAAGCCGGTGCATAAAAAGAAACTCCCGCCTAAAAAGAAGAAAAAGAAATTTTTAGGGATATTTCCGATCAATTAGCCACTTCCAGTTGCGCCTCGGCCCAGATGCGCAAACTATCGATAGCCGGGATCAGTCCCGCGGCGGATGACGTAAGCGTGTATTCCACCCGCGGCGGTACTTCGAGGTAAACCTTGCGGGTAACTAATCCGTCATCTTCTAATTCTTTCAGTGCCTGGGTGAGCATCTTGGGCGAGATGCCTTCCACTATCCTTTTCAGCTCGCCGTAACGCAGGGTGGTGTCTTTCAGATACCATAAAATGCGGCCCTTGTATTTGCCGCCCACGCGCTGAAATGCAAAATCGACTGGGCAATAGGCCTTAACGGACTTTCTGGTCTTCATAAACGTAAAATTTTAATTTACTGATAATCAGTATTAATAACTTTTAGGTACGTAGGATACTGATTGGTATGTACTTGTCTGAAAGATATCATTAATTTTTCTTTGCATCAACCTTTAAACAAATCGAAATGATCGCAAAGAAAATTGGCATCGCAAAACGCCTGATGGTATTGATAATCGTAATGATGGCAAACTATTCGTTCGCACAAAATAACATACCACCCATTAAGGTGCTTGAACTTCGCAACTACGTGCTGAAGCCGGGACAACGGGAAAGGTTCACCCGATATTTTGCGGCGCATTTTGTAACATCGCAAATTGATATGGGCGGATATCCGCTGAATTGGTTTAAGGTAGACGGCGCGCCTGACAACTTTTTATGGCTGCGCGGTTTTGCCGACATGGCCGCACGCAGCAAATTTTTGCCTGGATTTTATTATGGCCCGGTTTGGAAGCAATACGGCCCGGAGGCCAATACCATGCTGGCCAATAACGATAATGTGTACCTGTTAAAGCCGCTTGCCTTTAGTGCAGGTGCGCCGGAGATTGACAAGGCTATCGACGGTAATTTGTTAAAGATAAACAGCGGTATAGCCGTGATCGATCTTTATATTGCCAATACCAAGCTGGATAAACTGATCGCGGCCTTCGGTAAATTTTATATCCCGGCAATGCTGAATGCAGGCATCGTTAATTACACCCTTTGGGTAAGCGAAATGGAGAAAAATGATTTTCCGCGCCTGCCCGTTTTCCAGGATAGCAATTTGCTGGTGGCCATTACCTTTTATAAAAGCCAAAAGGAATACCGCGACAAGCAACGGCAACTGAATGCCGGCTTATCACAGCAAGTAGAGGATGAATTGCGGGATATCATCACTATAAAAAATACGCTAATCCTTGATCCGGCCAGGAAATGAGGCTAATGAATCAACCGATTATCTTATATTAAAATATGGGATAATCGGTTGGTTCTGGTGCCAGTTGTCCTTTTAATAAACCTTCAATTTCGCGGATGACGGCAATCTCCATTTCGCCATGAACTGCTTTGCATACCGAGAGCTCGCCGGATTTTTGTTTGAGCCAATCGGCCGGTGCAGCTTTGCCGGCAATGAGGTTATCCAATGCAGCCAGTCCAATGCTGGCAGCGATAACAAGATTTTTGGAATGTGCGTCGATATCGGCGCTGTTCGGCATTTGTTTCAGGAGCGGCTCAAGGGCAATGCGGTTGTCTTTCCATATAGTTAGTTGCGTGCGGATAGCCTGCCCGGTTGCTGCGTCTTTTGTTTTTAGATACTGATCAACCAATGTCCTGAAATGGCGCTTTACTTCAGAGTCGACGAAAATAATATCAGACAGTGTTGTTATAGGGGCGGTTTGGTAAGAGGCGCTTGCTGGTTTAGTCATCCGGGCCATTAGTTTCCGGTAGCCTTTTACCGGGGATAACACATCGGCCACTGTTTTAAGCGGACTAATATCGGCGCCGTCCGTTAGTCTGCGTAAGCCGCGCTCATAATCGGCAATATGCTGAAGGCCGGCCTCATCAAGATCTTTGCTGATGGCGAACAGCCTGCGGTACATATCATCCACATCCTTAACCGAAGCAGGCGACCATAACCGTTCTGCAACTGCGGCTGCACGCGGCCAGATACGGGTTTCTATATTGCCGGGGTCGACAGCCTCTGCCCATTGCGCAGCCTCTCCGCCCTTTAAAAGCGCGGCTGTGTTGCCGGTCAGCGAATCGGGGATCAGGGCGTTATTGTAATGTACAGCCGCGGGCATAAAAACGTCGAGGTAAAAGCCTTTGGATATAATAACGTTGTTGCCATGAGCCAGGGCGTCGTCCCTGTATTTGGCGTTGCTCCACACCTGTACCATTACGGTTTTAGGCAGATCGGTAGAAAAAAGTTCTTCCCAGCCCAGTGTTTTTTTGTGATGCTTTTCCAACAGCCTGGCTACGCGCTTTACGAAGTAAGCCTGAAGCGCATGCGTATCGGCCATATTATTTTTCTTCATAAAAGCTGCAACAGACGGATTGGTTTTCCACGCAACGCCGTTATTTTCATCGGCGCCAATATGGATGTAGGGTGCGGGGAATAATGCCGCCATTTCGCCGAAAAATTTATCCAGAAAACGATAAGTGGATTCTTTAGACGGATCGAACGCCGGGGTAGGATAACTGGTGATCAGCTTCATGATATCCATTGGGTTGAGCGGTTTCCCATCGGCCGCCGTCATTTTGAACCTGGGGCCGGGTTGGTAAGGTCCGGGCGCGCTTGCCAATTCAGGATGCCCGGCCAGCCAGCTGGTGGTATGGCCCGGCATGTCAAACTCCGGTACAATGGTGATTCCGCGCGCCTGGGCATATCTGATCAGGTCTTTCATCTCAGCCTGGGTATAGTAATCGCCATTCGATCCGGCTTTGGTTAACGAGGGAAATAACTTTGATTCTATCCTGAAGCCTTCATCATCGGTGAGGTGCAAGTGCAGGATATTCAATTTTACGGCCGCCATCGCGTCGATATTTCTTTTCAATACATCGAGCGGGATAAAATGACGGGCAACATCGACCATTAAACCACGCCACTGAAATCTGGGCGAATCGTAAATGGTTGCTAAGGGTAAATAGTAACCGGTTCCTTTATGATTAACCAATTGTAACAGCGTTTCCAGGCCATGCAGGGCCCCGGCTGTAGTATTTGCAGTGAGGCTGATCTGTTTAGGCGTGATGACGAGGGAGTAGCTTTCATCATTCCCAATCTGGATGGCAACCTTTTGTTTTACGTTTACTATCAGCGCGGCGGTATCGCTATTGTCTTTCGGGGTAATGTATTGCTGGCTGAAGTACAATGTCGTTTTGCGGTTGAGCGCCTGAAATGCGCGGTTAACTGCCTGGTAAAGTATGGTATCCTTTACATCAGCTTTAACTGCAACGGTAAACCGGGGCGTTAAGGGAAAGCTGCCATCGGCAACGCTGATGTTTTTGGGCATCGGCATTATGCTGATGTTTTGTATAGGCTGCCCGAGCGCTGCCATGGCACTAAGTCCTGTTAGGAGACATAAAGTAAACAGTCGTTTCATAATGGTTAAGGCTTATAATTGAATGAGGTTAGTTCTTTGTTTAATTCGAGCTGGCGTAACCCCTCGGCAGTACACAGGCCGCGCAGGTAAACTTCCATGGTGTTTGCTGCGATCTCGAAAGGGGATAAGCCAAAGCCGGCATACTCTGCCGATCGCGTTACCGATTTGTATAATACACCAATAGCCGCCTGTACTACCCGGGCATCGAGGCCGGCACGAATAAGACCCAGCTGAATGGCATCAGCCAACACTGTTGAAACCGGCGAAGTGAGAACGGTGAAGTTTTTTTGGATGGCTTTGTCCTGTAGTTCAGGGTAGTAATGATTAAGATCGTGATAAAAGGCTGGATTGATGGTAAAATCGAGCTCGAAGCCTTTTATCAGCATCCGGAACATCAGGATAAGCGGATTATCATATTCAGCGGCGGTAGACTGCATTCCCTCGTGCAACCGGCCATAATGGAGATCGAGACAGGCCTCCAGCAAAGTTTCCTTGTCCTTAAAATATTTGTAGATGGTTTTAGTCGAAATACCTAATGGCGCAATGATCTCCTTGACGGTTATTTTGCGGATGCCGTTTTCCAAAAATTGCTTAAGGGCTGCTTCAAGTATTTCTTCTCTCATAAAGCATGGAAAATATTTTTATTAGAATATTTTCCATGCAAGTATAGGAAAATATTCTAATAAAAATATTTTCCTATAAATTTATTTGGCTGAGCCGGAAGGTTTTATCTCCGAATAGTTCTTAACCATGCGGATGCCGTAAACCGGTCCTGCGCTGTTTTCTTTTCTCGGCGATAGTTTAACGGTTACTTTTTGCTTGCCTTTGGTAAGCTCGATTGGGATGGTGTAGTCAATATCGTAAAAGCGGCTTTCCTTGTATTTGTTCAGATCGACGGTGGTGAGTTTAATGCCGTCGATAAGGATGTCGAAGATCCGGCCGCGGTTGTCCATACCCCAATAAGAGTTGATGAGCGTGTTTTCGGCGGTCGGGTCTACTTTCATTTCAAAAGAGAGGTAACCGCCATTATCGGTAGAGCGCCATTTTTTCTGGTGGTCTTCTCCTGTGGTGGTGTTTTCGCCGGTAAGGTTATGGTCACGCTCGGGCTGCATTTCGCCAACACGTAGGATGTCGGTGGTACGTGCTTCCAGTTCCTGCTGCTGCTTTTTGCGTTCCTCGTAGATTTTTTGCTGCACCTGCCAGTTTTGCGGCGTAAACACATCCCAGTACACGGAGTAATATTCGTTTTTGGTGCGGTTGAAAGGGATTAGCGTTACGGTGTTTGGCTGCGCCACATCCTTTGTGCGGAAGCTTAGCTGATCTTTGCTCACCATGGCGAGCCATTTGTTGGGATCGGTTTCGCTGGTTACAAAAACAGGGATCCCTTTTAATGGATCCGGCTCGGTATTACCTAAAATACCGGCCAACAGAACGGGACCGTAGAAGATAGCACGACGGTCGGCGTTATCGGGCAGGGCTTCAGTGTATAAATTTTCCGGAGTCGTGAATTCAATCCTATCGTTATTTTTCCAGCTGCGCGACAGGACAAAATAGCCTTCGCTGTCAATTTCAGCTTTTTGGGCTTTCCCATTCACGTTCAGCACCGGGTTAACAGCCCAATGCGGCTTGCGGATGCGGATAGTTGCCATTACCGGTTTTGGTACGCCGATGGTGAACGAGGTTTTGTCGTTATCAGGCAGGCTGGTTTCCTGGGTTAGCGTGATGCCTTTATCAGCATAATTTAAAACAGACGGAATAAACAGGTTTACATAGATGCTGCCGTCGGCGCCGCGTGAGTAAATGCTTTCGTTATACTTTACATGGTTTTCCATACCCGAGCCCACGCAACAGGTAAAGGTATCGAACCGATCGCTGTATTCCTTTTTGCCGCCCATGCGCAGCGGTACAAAGTAGCACATCATGCCGGTTTCGTGATTTTGCGAGGCGAGGATGTGGTTATATAAAGCCTTTTCGTAATAATCCATCAACATGGCCGATGGCGCCGCAGCAAACAAATGCCGGGTTAATTTCAGCATGTTGTAGGTGTTGCAGGTTTCGGTGGTGTTTTCGGTGAGTTTATCGTTCAGCTTGCGTGGTTCGCTTAAATATTCGTAATTGCTGTTGCCGCCGGTAGCATAGGAGTGATTATTGACCACGGTTTGCCAGAAGAAATTGGCGATGGCTTTGTCATTTCCGTCATTGGTCAATTCGTACCTGCGTGCGCTGGCAATGATCTTAGGGATCTGCGTGTTTGAGTGTTTGCCTGGCAGGATATCCTGCTGTTTTGCCAATGGATCGAGTACGCGCTTGTCGTAGAACTTGTACGATAGGCCGAGATACTTTTTATCACCGGTGATGGCGTAAAGATTAGTAAGCGCTTCGGCCATGCCGCCATATTCGCATAACAGCATTTTCTGGATCTTTTCGTCGTCGAGATTTTTAATGGTCTCGCCGGTCCAGTTGGCCATGCCCTTGCAAACCTCGAGGGCCTGGGTGTTGCCGCAATATAAATAAGCATCAAGCAAGCCGGCCATTACCTTATGCACGGTGTACCAGGGCGACCAGCCGCCGTTCAGATCAAAACCATGCGAGCGGATATCGCCTTTGGCAACTTCGGCCCAGATGGTATCTTCTTTAGGGATCGCGCCGATATAACCCGTTTTGCGGGCTACCTGGCATTCTTTCAATTCACTCACGATATAATTTACCCGCTTCAAAAACTCAGGATTGCGGGTTGAGGCGTACTGCATGGAAATGGCCGACAGGTAATGTCCAAGCGTATGGCCAGCCAATCCCGACGACTCCCAGCCACCATACATTTTACCCTTAGCCTGCAAACCCGAATGGGTACGGAATGCCGAAAGCAGGCGATCGGGCTCTATCGATAACAAATAGGCCGCATCGGCCTCCATCGCTTGTTTAAAGGGTCCGGGCAGCAGTTTAACATCTTTCAGGTCAAAACTGTAGGCTTTGATAGTCACCTGCGGTTTTATTTTGATACGGGCATCGTTCCATTCGGGAACGTACGATTGAGCCTGCGCCGGCCTGATTGCAATTATGGTTGCAAAAAGAAATAAAGCCGATTTAAGCCAGTTGATAGTCGTCATAGTTTTAAGCCATTGAAAATATAAAGTTAGCACGTTACCTTAACAGAAATGCCCGATAATTTGCCATTGATGCCGGTATATTAGCTGATTTTACGGATCGCAAGAATAAATTTCAGCAAAATGCAGGAGAAAAGCGGATGGAAATTGTACGTGGCCTTTTTCCAGCGATTTTGAGTAATTATTTTATTGAGTAAGATATTTTCGTTTCAAATTAATTTTAATACCATTTGGCACAATATGTGATTTGTTAATACCGATAAATTATTTTGTTATGGATAGTCAACACACTCACCGGCATATCTATACGCCCTTACACTTCAAAACTCAAAGTTTCAATATGAAGCAGCTAATTCTATGGATAATGATTGTGCTTGCATTTATTTGTGTGGTATCATTAGGTATGATCGTTATTAATTATACGCTGCATGTGAGGCTGTAAATATGTATCCTGGTCAGGTTGAGCGTATTAAGAATGCGCCTCGATAAATTAAAATTCGCGCAAACAACATCTGCATAAAATACTTTTTTATTATCATATTTGGAGTGTATCCAAACCGATTAACCTACAATAATATAAGTTACTATGCAGGAGTTAGACGCTACCATTCTACAAAAAGCTAACGCATGGCTTCAGGGAAGTTATGACGCTGACGTTAAGCAGCAAATACAAACTTTACTCGATAACAAAGCTTACACCGAGCTTACCGACTCGTTTTACCGCGATCTTGAATTCGGTACGGGCGGGCTTCGCGGCATTATGGGGCCGGGCAGCAACCGCATCAATAAATACACCATTGGCGCGGCTACCCAGGGATTGGCCAATTACTTAAAAAAGACCTACCCGGGCGAAAAGGTGAAAGTGGCCATAGCACATGATAGCCGCAATAACTCCGACCTGTTTGCCAATATTACTGCCGAGGTATTTTCGGCAAATGATATTTATGTTTATTTCTTCAAGGCGCTGCGCCCAACGCCCGAGCTTTCCTTCGCGGTGCGGCATTTCGGCTGCAAAAGCGGCGTAATGCTCACGGCATCACATAATCCTAAAGAGTATAACGGGTACAAGGCTTATGGAGCAGACGGCGGGCAGTTCGTATCGCCGCATGATAAGGCAGTAATGGACGAAGTAGCGGCGATCACCGATGTTAACGACATTAAGTTTAACCGCGTTGATGCCAATATTGAGGAAATAGGCGAGGAGCTTGATGAACTTTACCTGACTAAAATAACCGAGCTTTCCGTTTCGCCCGAAGCTATTGCAAGGCAGAAAGACCTGAAGATAGTTTACTCGCCAATACACGGAACCGGTATTACGCTGGTGCCACAGGCGCTGGAACGGTTCGGGTTTGAGAATGTGATACTGGTAGATGAACAAACCACTCCTGATGGAAATTTCCCGACGGTAATTTATCCGAATCCTGAGGAAAAAGAGGCGCTGACCCTCGCCCTTAAAAAAGCGCAGGAAACCGATGCTGATCTGGTATTGGCTACCGACCCCGATGCCGACCGTGTAGGTATAGCCGTAAAAAATACCGATAATGAGTTTATCCTGCTGAACGGCAATCAAACCGGCGCCATGCTGATCAATTACCTGCTGAGCGCCTGGGAAGACAAAGGCAAATTGAACGGCAAGCAGTATATTGTTAAAACCATTGTAACCACCAACCTGATAGAAGAGATAGCCAAAGCCAAAAACGTTACCTATTATAATACGCTTACCGGCTTTAAATATATAGGCGAGCTGATGACCCGGTTTGAAGGCAAACAAACTTTCATTGGCGGCGGCGAAGAAAGCTACGGCTACCTGGTGGGCGAACTGGTGCGCGATAAGGATGCCGTGGTATCGGCAGCGTTTATTGCCGAAATGACCGCCTATTATAAGGACAAAGGCAGCAGCTTGTTCGAGGCTTTACTTGATACTTATGTGCAATATGGCTTCTACAAAGAGAAACTGATATCGCTTACTAAAAAAGGAAAAACCGGTGCCGAAGAGATCAAGGAGATGATGGAGAAATACAGAACCAACCCGCCCGCTACACTTGGAGGTTCAAAAGTAGCCACGCTGAAAGACTATGAAAAAGGCATTGAAACCGATCTGCTGAATAACACCACTAAAAAGCTGGAACTTCCGAAATCGGATGTGTTGCAGTTCATTACTGCAGATGGCA
This sequence comes from Mucilaginibacter sp., assembly GCA_036569325.1. Taxonomy (GTDB): domain Bacteria; phylum Bacteroidota; class Bacteroidia; order Sphingobacteriales; family Sphingobacteriaceae; genus Mucilaginibacter. The sequence goes on from DATCQV010000138.1 coordinate 19,157, forward strand.
GTATTATATCGGCCCGTCCATCAGGTACCGAACCTAAGATCAAATTCTATTGCAGCGTTAACGGAAAGTTAGCCGATAAGGGCGCTTATAAAGAAGTTGATAAACAACTGGATGATAAGGTAGGGGCGATTATGAAGGATTTGGGTGTGTAATTAACTCCCTCCCATAAAAAACAAAACCCCGGCCATTTTATATGGACCGGGGTTTTCTATTGCTTTTATTCTGACGTGTTATTTGGTGTCAAAGAAAAGCCTTGTAGTTACAGCATCTCCGCCAATTGATGTTGACGCTGCTTTATAGTTTACAGCATTGATCTGCTGTTCTTTAATAGGATAGGTATAACGTACCGGGAATGCGCTGATAGCGTCTGGCGGCGGCGTTAAGGTAGGGTAGTCAAGCCTCCTGTTCACTGTCCAGGCGTCGTAACCACGGTTGTACAGGGCCAGGTATTGCTGTCCTGCAATTGCCTGTAGTTGCGCCGCCTGACCTACGCCAATCGGGTGAGCTGCAATAAGCGCTGCTGCACCTGTAGTCGAACCGGTCCAGAATTCAACTGAAGCAGTTATACCGTTAGCATAATAGGTTGCCGCGGTTGACCCCTTGGTATATAAACCGCGGGCGGCAGCTTCTGCCAGGTAAAACTGGGTTTCAGAATAGTCGAGCAGGTCGCCCGGAGCATCTGCGTTTGCCAGCGTACCGATTGATGGCTGCTGGCCGGTGCTGTTACCCACGGTAAGTTCTGAACCCGATGGCAATGAATAATTAGAGTATAAAATAGGAGCCACCGCGTTTGGTGCGCCAACATATTTACCGACCTTATTTTGCGCAAAATAGTAAGGAGTTCTCGGATCACCCGGAGTAGAGCTGTTTTGTGAACCTAACAGCGTCATGTAGGTATCTGTAGCCACATAGTCGCGACGGCCGCTTTGTACAAGACCAACCCAGGCCTGGTTGGTGTATGGCGGAGAGCTTGCAAAGTGGTACATTGCGTTATCAGCATTTGACGTAAAGATACCGCCCTTTGACGGGTCTAATGCCGAAGCAATAGTATTTGCCGCTGTGGTCGGGTCCGAATCGGCCAGTAAGATGCCCATTTTTAGCTTGAAGGTATTAGCGAATTTTTGCCATGAAGCAACATCACCGCCGTAAATCATATCTGCGGTGCCAAAGCTGGCTGAACCAGGATCTAAGTTTGCAATATCTGCATCCAAACGTTTTAACAGGTCGGTATAAACTGTTGTCGCCTTATCATACTTAGGAAAGGTAATGGTAGGGCTGAATGCCTCTGAATATGGAATATCGCCAAAGGTAGTTACCAGATAATAGAAGCAATAAACTTCGCATATATCGGTAATAGCCAGTTCGTTCTTTAATTGTCCGGCGTCAGTTACGTCTGTTTTCATAAAGCCTTTGGCTTTTTCAAAATTAGTTAACGGGCCGGTATAAAATTCGTCCCATACGCCGTCGGCAATCGAACGGCCGGGAATATTGTATTGAGACTCGGTTAAATACTGAACCTCAGTCCACTGCTGTTCAATTAAACGCGTGATATTGTCATTTTCGCTCACCGATGTCATGTTATTGGCCATCAGGTTTTCGGCGGTGGTAAATAACGTGTACGACGGAACCACCTGCGGATGCTTTGGATCCACATTCAATTTTGTAAGGTCTTTGGTGCAGGCAGATAACATGGCCATCGCAGCAAAAACTAATATTTTCTTTTTCATGTTTTTAATTTTGATAGATTAATTAAAACCTCAATTTCAAGTTAAATGCGATGGTGCGCACGGTTGGATATGAACCTTCCTGTATGCCTTGCAGGTTACCTGAACTTAAGCCGTCTTCGGGATCTGAGTAAGGAATATTTTTGTGGATGATCCATAAGTTGTGGCCGATAAGTTGCAGTGTAGCGCCTTTTATCGGACCGTTACCGAATATTTTCGAAGGTAAATCATAACCTATCAAGGCTTCGCGCAATTTAATATAGCTACCATCGTATACGAAGGCTTTAAGCGGCAGTAAACCTGCGCCGTTACCCCATTCGCCATAAGCGCTGCCGTCAACACGTACGGTGTTAGGCTGACCTGTAGTTTGATTTACACCCGGACGGATGAAGCCGCCGCCTTGATCAAGCGGTGCACGAACTGAGTGACCAAGGTCGTTGGTGTAAGTAGTTAACTGGTATAAACCGTCATCTAAGCCGTAAGCAAGGTCATTCGAGAAGATATCGCCGCCATGACGGAAATCGATCAGGAATGAAACATGGAAATTTTTAAATAAGGTGAATTCGTTGTTGATACCGGCCAGCCATTTAGGGTTGGTGTTACCGATATCGTTGTTCGACGATTCGTTAATTACATATTCGCCGTTGTCATCAACTACCTTTTGACCGTTTTTGTAGGTATAGTCTGTTCCGCGGATGATACCATAAGCTTCGCCAAGCGGTGCGTTAAGCGATTCGCCGTTCTGGAACCCGGCAAGTAAAAGGTCTTTAGCCTCGTTTCCGCTACCGTCTTTAAACAAAGAAAGTACTTTGTTTACGTTTTTCGACCAGTTAACGGTAACCTTCCAGTTGAAATTCGGGGTAGAAACAGGTGTGCCGCTGAAGCTAAGCTCTACACCTTTGTTTTGTACGGTACCGGCATTAAGATAATAGTTGAAATAACCGGTAGCTGTAGACACGTTGGTAGGGATCAGCTCATCCATGGTTTTTGTTTTGTAAACGCTACCGTCGAAGTGTAACCTCCCATGGAAGAAGTCTAACTCCAAACCTAATTCTTCCGAACGGGTACGTTCAGGTTTCAGATTAGGATTGTTCTTTAACGTGGGCTGCTGGGTTGTTGCATTGCCGTTGAACGGCGAGTTGAAAATATAAGTGTCGTTTATGCGGTAAGCAAGAGCGTCTGCGCCTACTTCGGCATAGTTAGCCCTGATTTTACCGTATGAAAGCCATGGAAGGGCGTTTTTTGTCAGTTCTGAGAAAATGAAACCACCCGATACCGATGGATACCAGTATGAATTAGCGCCACCAGGCAGTGTTGATGAAACGTCGCGGCGGATAGTTCCTTCCAGGTTGATCAATTTTTTCCAGGTTAAGGTAGCATCGGCATATACACCGTCAACTTCAGAATTTTGAAGCACTTCGGTAGCCGGAACAGGTGCGCTCACTGTATTTGACAATGAGTAGAAGCCTGGAATAACCAATCCATTGTTAGTTTCTGCTTCGATGCTGCTTATGTAATCCTTCCTGATATTAGTTCCAAGTAATGCCTTTAAGTTTAAGTCAGAAGCTATGTTTTTATCAACTGTGCCGTACAGGTCAAAGTTGGTTTCGCGATAGTCTTTATTATACCTTGAGTAGTAAGGCACACCTATACTGCCCACGTCATAACGCTCTTCATCAAAATCAGTATAGGAATCAACCGATATGCGGCCTGTGAAAGTCAGCCAGTCTGTAGCTTTATAATTAGCGTTCACATTGCCCAGGTAACGGTTACGCTGAGCGGTAGAGTAATTATGTAAAACAACAAAGTAAGGGTTATTCCAGTAAGCAGGGGTAAGATCGCCGCTGGCCGGGTCGCGCTGATTCCACGAAGTATTCACGTTAGGATTCAGTTCGTAAGCTTCCTTTAATTCCTTGATGTCGTTATTCAAACCCCACCATTGCCTGAACCCGGTCATCACGTTACGGTTATCAGAGTTGGTGCCATCGTAACCTGTACCTTCACCTGTTTTGTTATTTTGGTTGGTGAAGTTAACACTTGCGCCTACAGATAATTTTGAAGTGATATTGTAGGTAGCGCCAAAGTCAATTTTATTTTTTTGGTAGTAGGTTCCCGGTACGTCGTCGCGGTCATCGCTGCGGGTATAGCCTAACTTAAATGTACCGTTATCGCCGCCATTGGTGATCAGGATGCTATTGTTGGTAGAAAGCGACTTGATGAAAAACGAATTGGGGTCATTTGCTGCAGCTACCCATGGTGTAGCCTTTCCATAATTTGGCAGGCCCTTCACAAAAGCGTCCCATTGGTATATCTTCAAATTAGGGTCGAAAGCCGATCCGTTTGAAGCATCATCGCCGGTAGGCGCAACCTTGGCGTTAGGATCTCCGAATAAACCGGGAGCATCGATAAAACCGGTGCCGTAGCCTTCGCCGTATTGAGTTTGATATTTCGGCAAGGTTGATTTATCTGCCGAATTGTAAGTCCATGTCGAATTAACAATGATGCCCAAACCTTTTTTTGCTTTCTTGGTGGTGATCAGGATCACACCGTTGCTGCCGCGCGAACCGTACAGCGCAGTAGCGCCTGCACCTTTTAATACAGTTACATTTTCGATGTCGTCCGGGTTAATATCGGCTGCCGGGCTGCCGTAGTCAAAACCGCCGCCGCCTGTATTTTGGGAGCCTGCTGCGCCGCCGTGGCTGGTATTGGTATTTGTGTTATCAACCGGCACTCCGTCAATAACAAACAGCGCCTGGTTGTTACCGTAAATAGACTTAATACCGCGGATCACAACATTTGTTGACCCACCCAGGGTATTGTTCTGTTTGATATCCAAACCGGCCACTTTTCCAGATAATCCGTCGATGAAGTTTGATGAACGCTGTTTGCTTACTTCTTCGCCTGATACCTGCTGCGCTGCATAGCTCTGCTGGTTACGCGTACGGGTTAAGCCTAACGCGCCGGTTACCACCACTTCGCCCAGTTGTTGAGATGTAGCCACCATTACAACGTTCACCGTGTTACCGTTAACGGTAACCAGTTGCGAGGCGTATCCCAAAAAGCTGAACGAAAGCTGCGCGCCGTCGGCAACGCTTAACGAGTAATGTCCGTTAACATCGGTTTGAACTCCATTCGTTGTTCCTTTTACGGTTACCGATACCCCGGGTAATGGCAAACCGTCTTCTTTGGCCGTAACCTTCCCGGTCACGGTGTGAGTTTGTGCAAATAGCCGTGTGGCGGCCATAAGG
>DATCQV010000139.1:0-2635 GCA_036569325.1 Mucilaginibacter sp.
AAAAAAAGACAGCCATAATGCCGTCTCTTTTATGAATAACAATATTACAATAATGTTTCAATTGTTTTCAAAAAATGCACCTACATTTTACGGTAATGTTACAAAATTATTGTGAGCAAGCAAACTGATTGTCAGGCCCGCTATGGAAGCCTGGCAACATGCCTAAGATGACAGCAACGGTGGTTTTCCGCTTAATTTTTAGCGTTGGCGTTTGAAGAAGACTTTTTGTTTTCCTCTTTAGTCAGATCTGCAAATGCCGCATCGGCATAGCGCACGTCGGTTTTAGGGGTGTTGTTCCTGTTCTGCTTCACGTAGGCCATCTTCTTTTCAACGGCGGCCAGGCCATCGGCATAACCCTTTGCGGCAGCCATATCATGAGCTTCAGAAAGATCCTGCTGCGCCTGTGTATAGTCGCCCAGATCCGATTTGATGGTGGCCAGATCCAACAGATTAGCAATGGTATGCTTATCGTCGTTTTGCTGGCGCGATATGATATTACTCTGTAAAAGATACCATTTAGCCTCAGAATAGCGGTTTTGCTGCATATAAAGCTTCGCCAGATCGCTGAAATTATAGCTGGCATCATTATAAACCCTGAAACGCATGTTATGCTGGGCGGTGCGCATCACCATATTTTCGGCAGCCTGCAGGCTGTATTCGCTGCGGTCTAACTGAAGACTATGCACCGCACCAGGCTTGCCAATTTTGGCAATGTGGATAAGCGAAGCGGAATTATTATTGGTTAATTCGATTTGCGGATAGCGGACGCGCTTTTTAAAATCTAACCGGTACCATTGGGCCGATACCGAAAGGCTGAGCATACAGCATAAAATGAGAAGGGTATATTTCATTTAATCTTTTGTCCCGAAGTTTAAATTAATTATGTAAAAGTAAATAAATTAAAACGAAATAAGAAAATGGGATTTTGGAGGCTTTGAAACAAACAAATGAAGCGGCCCGACACCAAAATAAATGACAAACCTGTGGCAGAGCAATATAAGAAAGGTGATTTTGGCACATCAAAGGCAGCTGTTCAATTTGGATATTTTTAAAATCAGTAAATGTTTTATAAATCGATATATTTAAACAATTAACTGATCCTGAATTCTTAAAGCCTTTTATCGACCCATGGCCGAACCTTCAAAAAAAATAGGCATCTGGACAAGCGCCTCCCTTGTTGTAGGCAGCATGATAGGCGCCGGCGTGTTCCTCGTACCATCGGCAATGGCCTCTTATGGCAGTGTCAGTTTGTTCGGATGGATCTTTTCGGCAATAGGCGCATTTTTCCTTGCGCGGGTCTTTAGCGGCTTAAGCGCCCGTATACCCAAAAGCGTTGGCGGCCCATACGCTTACACCCATTACGGCTTTGGCGATTTTGCAGGCTTCATGGTAGCCTGGGGATATTATATTTCGGTTATTACGGCCAATGCTGCTATCACTATTTCGTTCGTGAGCGCCATGAGCACTTTTTTCCCGGTACTGCGTACAAGCGCTCCCGCTGCTGTGATCACCGGCCTCGGCGCAATCTGGTTTTTGGCATGGGTTAATATGCGCGGCGTGCCGTCATCGGGCAAGGTGCAATTGGTAACTACTATTTTAAAACTGCTGCCGCTGGTGGTCATCTCTGTGGGCGGCCTCTTCTTTGTCAGGCTTGCAAACTTTCATCCATTCAACAGCAGCGGCGGCTCGGTTTACGATGCTATTAACGCCACCGCAACTATTACCATGTTCTCCTTTGTGGGGATAGAATGCGCCACCATCCCGGCCGACAGCGTGGAGAATCCGCAGAAAACCATTGCCCGCGCTACCATGCTTGGGCTGTTTATCTGTACTGTGGTGTATTTGCTGGGCAGCGTAAGCATTATGGGCATTATTCCGGCCGCCCAGTTAAAAACATCCGTCACCCCTTATGCCGATGCGGCTGCCATTATATTCGGCAATAACGCGCGTTACTGGGCCAGCGGCGGTGCGGCAATAGCAGCGTTCGGTGCGCTTAACGGATGGACGCTCATCCAGGGCAAACTACCTTACGCCATCGCAAAAGACAAACTGTTCCCCGGCATTTTCGGCAGGCAAAATAAAGCGGGCGCGCCTTATGTGGGTATTATCATCAGCAGCACATTCGTTTCGTTATTTATGATGATGAACTACACCAAAGGCCTGGTTGAGCAGTTCAAATTCCTAATCCTGCTTTCCACGCTGAATACGTTGGTTCCCTATCTGTTCTGCGCAGCGGCATACATTATTGTAAGGCTGCGAACCAAACACATCAATGGCAGCGGCTGGGTAGCCGGTGTATTGGTCGGTGTGCTGGCCTTTGCCTATTCTATATGGGCAGTTGCCGGTTCGGGGCAAAACACGGTTTACTGGGGCTTTTTATTGCTGATGGCGGGGATCCCTTTCTATGTCTGGCTGGCTTATAAGAAGACTTCCGAAACCGAAGAAGTTCAAAAATAGATCATCCCCCCCAAAATCGTTTTTAAAGGTATATTCTGACCCATAAAGGTCATTTTTGCATGATTTAGTTAGATGTGTGAAGTGACGATATAAAGTTTTGCTAATTCAAAACCCGTCCAGTCACGCCGATACAGATGGCAAACTCAAGTAAAACGTGGTTCCTTCGCCAAGCGCGGTT
>DATCQV010000140.1:0-12028 GCA_036569325.1 Mucilaginibacter sp.
CTGAACCAGGCTTATAAAAAGCGGCTATTTTTTGCAGGTGAACATACCTGCGCCGGCTTTTGGGGATTTATGGAAGGGGCGTTAAGATCGGGAAAAATAGCTGCGGAAAATATCCGGCTTGAGGCAGAGGTATTTGAGCAAGCCACGGAATAGTTTGGATAGGCTTGTGCGTTTCTTGTAGTCGCAGACTACGGGCATAGGCGTACGAAGTTGCAAACGTCGTACAGCGGTGATTGCTTCGGTCCTCGCAATGAGGTGGTCGGGGTAAGCGGCATAGGCGTACGAAGTTGCAAACTTCGTACAGCGGTGGTTCTGCAATCTGCGAAGGAGAATGATAAACCTTATCGCTGGATCCTCTTCCGGATACGGCTTAACGAGGGATTTTTAATTCCGAGATAAGAGGAAATATGATATGCCGGGATGCGGTTAACGATGTTGGGGTGCTCGTCTAAAAGCCTGATGTACCGTTGTTCGTGAGTGAAAAACAGCAATTCCTCGGCGCGTGTTTGTGAATAGGTAAAGAACAGCTCTGCCAGCAGCCGCCCGAACTTGGCCCAGTTGGGATGGGTTTCGTACAGGCCGGTCAAATCGCGATAGCTGATATAAATTAACTCACAATCTTCCAGCGCCTGGATAAAATAATGGCAGGCATTACGGGTAATGAAACTCCGGAAGGAAACAATAAACTGATTCTCCGAAAAGAAAAAGATATTCGTTTCCTCGCTTGTATCGGGATTGCTGTAATAGATGCGGAAGATACCCTTTACCACCAGTCCGAGATCGTTACAAACCACATACTGCATATTGAAAAAGTCGCCTTTTTTTATTTTCCGGGGTTTCCAGAACGGTTTACTGTCGGCAATATCTTTTTCAGTTAATGCTGCAAAATCTGTTAAATGTGCTTCCAGTGTTTCGTGATATTCGCTCATGGTATCGGGCTTTTACTTTTAGCAAGTATAGGAAATGATCACACTGCCTTTTCAAGATTTTTTATGGTTTTTGACAACCTGATGGCGGCGAGCAGGAAATAAAAGGCGCCGACTGCCGAATAACCTGCTAAGCTGCTGATGCCCATAGTTGGCGAATCAGCCATAATGATAAATAAGCTTCCGGCCAATGCCGACTGGCCGCCGCTGATGATCATAGGCCATTGCCCTTCCATTGATTTCCTTCTGCGCAAGCCAAGTACCAGTTGGATCAGGCCTGTAACAATTGCCCACACTCCAAAAACAATAATGGCCGCCGGAACGCCTTTTTGCAGCGCTATTATTACGCCAATGGTTGTGGCGATGCCGATAGCCACATTTACATATTGCGGTGTTTTTGACGCCTGCGGCGGATTGGCTTTGATATCGAGAAAAGTGGCGATAACGTCCCAAACGGGGTAAATGGTAAGCAGAATTTCGGCAGCAGTGATATTGGTTTTAGCGAAAACCGAAACAAGGGTAACCCAGATTGCGGAAAATACAACGCGGGTAAAGTAGAGCCTGCGCAATGACCTGGCAGTTTGAAAAGCAGCTGTTGAGGCTATTGTATTTGATGATTCAATTGTTGTGTTCATGACATTGTTCTGTTTTGTTGAGCAAATGTAGCGGATGAATCACCGGCAGTTTTTCACTTAAGTGAAAATTGAAGAGGGTAGTCACAGACTACGGACATAGTAGTACGAAGTTGCAAACTTCGTACAGCGGGGGAAGGGACAACATAGTCTTTCCGCTTCAAGCATAAAGCCCCGCAAGCAGAATGCTTGCGCCACGCTGTACCACGAGCTGTAAGCTCGCGGCAGTGTGTATGGCGTCTTTATAAAATAAAAAAGGCCCCCGTTATTTGGAGGCCTGGAATATCTTAAGCGATTTAAGCTGATTATGAGTTGCGTCCCGGTGTTAACTGCAATTGATCGAGTACGCCTGCAACTACCTTTGGCAGGTCGTCTACGTTCTTTTGCGGGTTCTTATGCACTTCGCCTACACCAAAGCCACGCCATACGATGCGGCGGGTATGCGGGTCGATCAGGTCGATGATAAGGGTACCCTCTTTGAAGTGTTCTTTCTCGGCATAGGTTGGTCCTGCATAAGCGAATGGTGCTCCATAGGCATAATAGTATGGTCTGTAGAAGCCACCCCAGCCCCAGCCGCCCCAGCCAAAGCCTAATCCCCAGCCGCCATAAAAGCCGGGATAGCCCCAGCCGCCATAGTAACCCGGAGTATAATAATTGGTACGTGCGCCACGGCCAACTGTAGCTGTATAACTAACTATCAGGTCGGGGTCGCGCTGACTTAAACGCAACCCCTTGCCGATAAGCGCGTTAGTTGTTGCGTCTTTGATCTTCGCATCAGCCTCTGAATTTGTCATTTGCTTATCGCCCTTTCGCGATTGCGGCATCCAGGCAAATGTGCGGTAGCTGCTCAGGTTGGTTTTGTTGATCGCGGCGGTGTAATAGTTGTAGCTTGAACAAGCTGACAGGCCTGATATTACCAGTAATGTCAAGGCCAGATAAACAGTTCTTTTCATGATATCGACTCCCTTATATTCACTTAGACAAACGATTGGCAAAAGGTTTAATTGCTGATGAAAATATTTCTAATTAAAATCTAATCCAGAACCTTAATTAAGCGGCAATTTAACGTTTTACCTGCAAATTTATGGTAGCCGGTTGTAAACCTTTTGCGGTTGCCGTAAAACTGATACTGCCCGTAGCCTGTTTGGTTTGCACAATGGCCAAGGCCAGGCCGTTAAACGCCTTACGATAATTAACCTTAAAGGAATCGTGATTGTTTTCGTCGCCGTTGTCGACACCGGCTATGAAGCCCGGCCCGCTGATCTTAAAATCGACCAGGTTATTGGCATCAGGTACCAGGTTGCCATCTTTATCCAATATTTTTACGGTGACGAACGACAGATCCTTACCGTTGCCTTTGATGTTGCTGCGGTCGGCTATCAGCTGAATTTTTGCAGGTGTGCCGGCGGTATGTACTTCGCGGATTAATACTATCTTTCCGTCCTTACGTGAAACGGCTTTCAAAGTTCCCGGCTCGTATTTTACGCGCCACATAATATGCAGATCGTCGCCCGTTTTCTTTTTAACGCCTAATGATCTGCCGTTCAGGAAAAGTTCTACCTCGTCGGCGTTGTTATAATAAGCCCATATGTCGACATCCTGGCCAGCCTTCCAGTTCCAGTGCGGCAGGATGTGCAGTACCGGTTTGTCGGTCCATTCAGATTGGTACATATAGTATACGTCTTTAGGGAAGCCCGCCAGATCGACAATACCGAAGAACGAGCTGCGCGATGGCCATGAATACGGGGTTGGCTCGCCGAGGTAGTCGAAGCCGGTCCAGATGAACATGCCCGAAAGGAAGTCGTATTTCTTCATTACCTTCCAGGTCATTTCGTGGGTTGAACCCCAGGGCGGGCGGGTGTTGTCATAAGCTGAAACCATATTGCCGGGTTGGGTGAACGGTTTGTCCCATCGCTGCGGCCAAACGCGGATACTGTCTGACGGCTGCGGGTAATAACCACGGGTTTCAAGACCCGAAGTAGTTTCAGTCGCTATAAATTTTTTGCCGGGATAACGGTCGTGAAAAGTTGCATAGTCAAACTCATGGTAGTTATAGCCGATGAGATCGATAGCGCCAGATTGAATGATCTTGTTGTTTTTACCTGGATTGTCATTAGCAGTTGTGATAGGCCGGGTGGTGTCGAGACTGTGCACAATGCCTGCCAGTTCGGGGGCGATGCGCAGGGCGGTGGTATCGCTTTGCTGCGGAATTTCGTTACCGATGCTCCAGATGATGACGCTTGGGTGGTTACGGTCGCGCAGGATCTGGTCTTTCAGATCGCGCTTGTGCCATTCCTTAAAGAACAGGTGATAATCATAAGTGGCCTTTTTCCATTCCCAGCAATCGAAGGCCTCGTCCATCACAATGAAGCCCATTTTGTCGCACAGGTCGAGCAGCTCAGGCGCGGGTGGGTTGTGCGAGGTGCGGATGCCGTTACAGCCCATGGCTTTCAGGATCTGCAACTGGCGTTCAATAGCACGGGTGTTGATGGCAGCGCCTAATGCACCCAGATCGTGATGGTTACAAACGCCCAATATTTTGAGCGGTTTGCCGTTCAGCGTAAAGCCTTTATCGGCATCGAAATTGAAATAACGGATACCGAAAGTGGTAGTGTACTCATCGGCAGGCATTTTAACCGCATCGTAACCCAGCGAGTAAACTTTGGTTACAGCCTTGTATAGCGATGGGCTGGTGGTAGACCATAGCTGTGGTTTTTGTATGGTGATGTTTTGGGTAATAACGGCGGGATGAGCTGCCGACAGGTCGATATTACCATCCTTACCATCGCCTTTGCCGGTGTATAGACTGCCTACCTTTTTACCTGCGGGGTCGAAAATGGTGGTTTCGATGCCGGCCCAATTCTGGCCGAGGTCTTTAGCGGCAGTAACTGTTGTTTGAATGTTGATGGTTGCCGATTGATCGCTTACCTCGGGTGTGGTAACAAAGGTTCCCCAGTGATCGATAGCCATTTTGCGGGTGGTAACCAGCCATACATTGCGGTAAATGCCGGAACCCGAGTACCAGCGCGAGTTGGGCTGAACGGAGTTATCAACCTTTACGGCAATGGTGTTTTTACCGTTAAAGTTAAGATAAGGAGTAAGCTCGTACCGAAAGGAGATATAACCGTTTGGCCTGAAACCAAGATGATGCCCGTTGACCCATACGTCGCTTTTCTGGTATACGCCGTCGAAATCGATATAAACCAACCCGCCTTGCGCCGATGCAGGAACGGTAAACGTTTTGCGGTACCAGCCTATGCCGCCGGGAAGCGCTCCGCCCTCGGGCGTGGCCGGGTTCTCTTTGGCGAATTTACCTTCGATGCTCCAGTCGTGCGGAAGATCGAGCGTGCGCCAGGAAGCATCGTTAACCGATTGTTTTTCGCCATCGTCTATATTGCCCAAATGGAAGCGCCAACCTTTATCGAAATCGGTAACGGTGCGGAGGGGCTGGGCGGAACCGTAAGAAGCAAGAAATATTAAAAAGAGCAGGCAAAACAAGTTCGCTGCGATGGGCAAGAGAGGTTTACGATTATTCATAAAAAGGGCCTTTAGGTAATAAGTGTAAAATAGACAACTAATTTATAAATTATAATTGATGTAGAATATCAAATAAGTTTCTCTCAACTAAAATATTTAAATTTGTTTATGGAAACATTGATAGTTCATCCTGAGAATAAAAAACAACTGGCTGCGCTGAAGTCTTTTATGAAGGCTTTTAATATTTCTTTTGAAGAAGAGAAGTCAGAATATAATCCCGAATTTGTTGCGAAGATTAAAGAGAGCCGCGAACAGGTGAAGAGAGGAGAAACCCGGGTAGTTAATATTGATGAATTGTGATTGTTCGATTCACCAAAAAAGCTGATGCCGATCTTGAATATTTTAAGAAAGGTGGAAATACTCAAATTATCAAAAAGATAAAAGAGCTACTTCATGCTATCATCATCAGCCCTTATAGTGGTATTGGTCAGCCTGAGCCGTTAAAACATAATCTTTCAGGTACGTGGTCGAGAAGAATAAATAAAGAGCACAGATTGGTTTACGAAGTTGATGACGATGTAGTTTATATACTTTCTTTAAAAGGACATTACAAATAAACAACGTCATTTACTTAAAGTACACCATGAGCTATGAAACCAAAAGCACCTGCCGCCCGCAAACCCAATCATCCGGAAAATCACAAAGATGCCTTGCATGTATATGTGCTCCGGGATATCAAAGAATACCTCGGTGAATCATTACTGATCATCTTCTCGGTTTTGCTGGCGCTGGTGCTTACCGAGTTTATTAACGATCAGCATGAAAAATCGCAAACGAAAGAACATCTTCGCAATATAAGGGAGGAACTGGTTAAAAACCTGAAAGCCGAAAAGGAACAATATATTTATCAGCAGGGTGTTTTGAGGAGAATAGACTCTGTGTTGAACGACCATTCGCTGGAAAGCAAAGTTATTTCAAATGGTGAATTTCATTTAACCTATTTGGCCCCTGACGGTATTCAATACCGCGATCTGAGCCGTGTTGCCTGGCAGGTTGCGCAAAGCCATAACATCACACCAAAAATTAAATTCAGCCTGGTTGAAAAGCTGACCGATATCTACGACCAGCAGGCCCGCATCGATAAACTGGAAGATAAGGTTGCCGATGTTTTCCTGAGATACGAATCGAGGAAACCGGAAAATTTACGCATATCGCTGATCCTGATGCGTGATAATTATCATGGCTGGGCATTTGACCGTGCGCCGGCATTGCTGAAAAAATATGAAGAGGCGATACAGGAGATAGATAAGGAACCTTAAAATATGAGACGCGTGGATAGGAGACGCAAAGTATTGCGTCTCCACGATGCGGTTGTTATTATGAAAAACTCACGGAGCGCACTGAGGGGAATTGAAGAGTTGCGGCGTTTTCAGGAGATCTTCTATCGCGGCTTCGGCTGTCTCAAATTGAAATTTAAAGCCGGAATCAAGCAGGTGTTTCGGCAACACCCAGCGGCTTTTTAGAATGAGTTCGGTTTCGGTACCGATAATTGCAGCGCCGATGTTCAGCATCCATCCAGGTGCGGGAAGACCGAGAGGCATGCCATACGTTTGGCGGATGGTGTGCATTAATTCCGCATTTTTTATTGGATTAGGAGCGGTACAATTAAATATACCGCTTAATTCCGGATGATCCATCAACCATTCAATGCTGCGGGCTGCATCCAGTTCGTGTATCCATGATACATATTGTTCGCCGTTGCCTTGTTTGCCGCCCATACCCAGTTTTACGAGGTTAAGCAGTCGCGGGAAAACGCTGTCGCTTGTGCCCAGTACGATGCCCATGCGAAGAGCCACCTTACGGGTTTTGGGTGTGTCGAATTGGTTAAACATGGCTTCCCACGCATTACAAACATCCACAGAAAAGCCGCTGCCGATCTCGCCGGTTTCCTCATCCTGCGGACGGTCCTCCGCATGACGATATATAGTTGCAGATGTTAAGTTGATCCAAAGTTTCGGCGGTTCATACAGGTCGCGGATCACTTCGCCGAGAATGGCAGTAGGGTACAGCCTTGAGTCGAAGATCTCTTTTTTGTTCTTTTCGGTATAACGGCAGTTCACATTTTTGCCGCAAAGGTTGATCACCAAGTCGGCGTTGACCAGTTCGGCGGCCCATTTGCTGCGGGTTTTGCCATCCCAACTTACCGTCCGCACATTGCCTTCAGTTAATTTATCATGTCGGCTAAGGATGACGACCTCGACAGCCTTGTCTTTAAAATATTTAGCCAGTACGGTGCCGAGGTAACCGTTGCCGCCTGCTAAAACTATTTTTTTGTATTTCATTTTGGGTTGATTTAAAGATTTAGCTGAGGATCAGCAATAATAAAACTACACGATACAAAGTCCAGGTAATGGTAGGCAGCCAGCCGAGTTTTAGCAGCCTGGTGCGGCGGATGTGCTCTAAAAACATCAGGCCTGCAACTACGACAAAGCAACTGATGGCATCCACCGGAGCCAGTTTGAATAAATGCGCGGCTATGAGGGGAAGCAACAGCAAAAGGCTTCCCGCCAAAGAAATGGTCATCATATTACCGAGATAGTTCCAGAGTTTTTTCCGGTCGGCAAACAGTAGTACGATGCCCTGAAATATGATCTGCCCGCCGCAGATCAGATACTCGCGATATGGCCCGCCCAATGGAACCGCCGGACTAAGCAGGCGGGCATAAGCCGTAAGGATATAGCCTACAAAAAACCAACTGAACAGCAGGTAGGCTATGCGGTAATGCAGCTTAAAGGCAGGCTGCCATTCAAAGTGTTCGCCCTTGCCGGCAGGAATAATAACACGGCGGTTGTAAGAAATAAAGGCGTAGATCTTACTCATCAGCCAACCAAAAGGTTTGAACTGGAAAAGCGGACGAAACACCGGGCAGGCGTTGCCTAAGATCTTGAAAATGCTTTGTACACCGTAAGTTACCTCACCGCTCACGGTATCAACCAAAGCAATTTCATTTACGGCACGTTGCTTATCTATCAGCGGACAAACAGTATCTATGCCGTTTTGATAAGCGATGCGTCCGTTAGCATCGAGCATGCCGGTTGTTACGAATGCCTGGGTATAGGCTTTGCACATAGGGCATTCGCCATCGAAAAGGATCAGGTGATTTTTTAATGTTTTCATATTTTCAATAATTAATGAAATATATATTTAAAAATATATCAGCTTCGGGAGCTGATGGGGTGTTGCGACAGGAGACGCAAAGTATTGCGTCTCTACAATAGCGAGACAAATGTAAAAAAATAATTTTAAACTTTCAGTAATTATTGAAAATAATTTAAATAAATACTATCCTCTCTGCGGCCGTTGTGATTTTATCCGTTTCTCCGTGGTTATTATTAACCACAGAGGGCGCGAAGAAGAAACAGGGAAACAGAGGTTTTATATCTCGGGACAAATCGGTGTAATCAAAAAGAAATCATCCCAATCACCAAAAATAAAAACCCCGCGACAAAATTGCCGCAGGGCCGGTCAGTTATAGTTTAGTTTATTTATTGCTTTCCTTTCCACTCTTCGATAGCCACCTGCGGGGTGAGGGCGGTGGTGGTTTTTTCGGTTACGATCTCTTTTGCGAGGTTGAACGATACCGTTTTTTACACCCGCTTATTAAAACCATTTATATGTAATACTTTTGGTAAGTATGCCGCATAATATATAATTGAGGTATTTTAGCGGCCTGAAACCCTTTTTCGGCATATATGGCTTACGTATCAACTTATAAAGCGGCAAATATTGCGGCACCGGCTATTGAAAATCATTTCAAAAAGCTGGTGGCCAATGCGCTTGCCCAGGGCGGTCAGGACCTGGCGCCCGAGCCGTCGGCCAATATTGTTGAGGCCATCATAGACGTTGCCTTTTGGGCGAGCCTGCGCAGGGAGGAGGGACGATCGCCCAAGGTTTCGCTGGCTTACCTGCCGCCGCAACTGGCCGAACAGCCGCTGATATTTGAAGAACGCATCCTTATTACCCCGCACCAACTCACCAAGCTGGCTCCGGCCGTTGAACGGTCGGGCATTCATTTGGGGGTTTGGGATGAGGATGGCGACCTGTACGTTTGGGGCACCACCCGCTCAATCCCCGACCTTTGCTTTGTGCTGGAGGTGATAGATCCGGGGCTGCTGGTTGTTAAACACCGCCGCATAAAAGGGTTTGGCAAGTTCATTAACGTTGCCGTACTTAAAGGCGACGACATCAAAATAATCGATGAGCACAGCAAAAGCCTGCCCGACTGCCCGGCCATGCTCACTTCGCTGCTGGATTATAATTCGCCCACCGGCTGGAACGACTCGGTAAATGTGCTGGTGCAGCTTGCCGCTTCGATGCGTTTGCATGGGCATGGCGGTACGCTGCTGGTGGTGCCGCATGGCAGCAATGCCTGGCATGATTCTATTATCCACCCCATAACCTACCCGGTTACCCCGCCGTTTGACGAGCTGAAGAATCTGGTAAGCCAAACCGTTAACGAGAATACGATGATGCTATGGCAGGAAGAAGTTAACCGCGCGGTAGACAGCGTGGCCGGCCTGACTGCGGTTGACGGCGCCACCATTATTAACGACCAACTGGAATTGCTTGCCTTCGGCGCAAAAATAGGCCTGTCGTCAAATGGAACCCCTGTTGAAGAGACACTGACCACCGAACCTGTGGTTGGCGGCGTGCAGACGGTGATACACCCATCGCAAATGGGCGGTACCAGGCACCTCTCGGCAGCACAGTTTGTGTTCGATCAGCGGGATGCTATTGCGTTGGTGTCGTCACAGGACGGGCGGTTTACTATTTTTTCTTGGTCGCCCTGTGAAGGGATTGTGCATGCGCACTTTGTGGATTCGTTGTTGTTGTGAGGTTTTACGGTAGACGCAGTCTACGAGCATAGTAGTCCGAAGTTGGAAACTTCGGACAGCGGTCATTTAATCAATTATTTCCAGGCCAGATATCCTTTCAAAATGCTTTTTATTCAGTGTGGCAATTTTCAGGTTATTCGCTTTCGCCGTAGCTGCGATGAAAATATCAGGTACTTCTATAAGTTTATTTGAAGCTTTTAGTTGTTTGGTGATTTCTATTGCGGTGTCGTTTGCCGCTTTGTCGAAAGGTAATATGGTAACCCTGTTAAAAAAGCCATTCCAGTAATCCACCCGATTGGCATCACTTCCTATCATTATTTCGTATTCGGTTATAATGGAAACGGCAAATAAGTTATATTTTCCTGTAAGGTGGAAAAAGGCACTCTTCTCCTTTATCTTCTTTCTGTAAAAATCAATTAAGATTGATGTGTCGAGAAGGATTATTTCATTCTCCATGAACTGAAGTGTTTCCTGTCGGCTTTGTACTGATCATATTGCTCGTCACTCATAACCGGCGCCTGTAGCAGATAGTTCTGGAAATCAGAAAGCTCTCCCGATGCTTTGCTTTGAATTAAATCATTACCGAGCGCCGATTTTAGTTGCTGAATTTTTGCCGCAGGTAATTTTTTTACTGCCGCCAGCAAATCATCATAGCCTATATTTACTGTGATTTCCATTTTATCAAAAATACGATTTATTAAGATCAAAGCAAACTGACTCTTTTTCCTGTTTGACAATATTTGAAAGATTCAATGACGATATCACGGTAGGATTACCGTGTAAAATATCTATCCAACCGGCCACCGTGAAAGTAAGATAGTAAATAGCTTGCTGGTTATCAATAATGTAGCCCTTGCGCGGCATAAGAGGTTTTGGTGAGGTTGCGATAAAGATAGCTGTCTGTTACTGTTTTGCAAACTACAGGCATAGGCGTCTGAAGTTGGAAACTTCGGACACGGGGCGATTATTCTCAATGGAATTGGTGATCTTTATGGCAATAATTTGAATGATCCTGCTTATCAACAATTGTTTGTCGATTATAAGGTAACTGATCAGCAAGGGGCATTCCTGTTTTATAAAGAGGGGTTATCGGGCACCCCATGCTCAGCCGACTAATGATTATGAAGAATAAGATTAGATATTTTTTATTGGCTTTTTTGCTTTTCGTGAATTCGTTCGCATTTGCCCAAGTAAACGGTTCGTACTATTCGAAAATCAGTGACTATATTCATCGCAATTATCATCCAGATTCAAATGCTTTGGTAAAATCTTGCAAGGGTGGGTGTCTTTTCCTGAAATTTCACATCAATTTACGTGGTGAGGTAAGTGATATTTCCTTTGGCGGCGACACGAATTCAACAGCTTTTATAAGGAAATCATTAATTTTTTCATTGCAACTGCTTAAGCGAGACGCTGGCTTAATCAATTTTTTAAAACAATCGGGCAAAACGATCATACAGCCATTCATTTTTGATTATAGGGACGCTTGTAAAATCTCAGAGCCAGAAGTCAAAACCGGGTCAGAATATTTCAACGCTCAAATGGATTTTCTTGGAGACCTGAATCAAAGCATGTTCACATCGCTTTTTAATATGCTGAAATTCGATGGAAAACAATTGTCCTTTGTAGATGGAGTGATTCTGGATCCTATCTATGACGGAAATGTAAAAATGAATTGAATACGTTGCGTAACGTTGCTTCAAACAAAAAGCCCTGCTGTCCGAAGTTTCCAACTTCGGGCTACTATGCCTGTAGATTGCATCTACAGCAACCGCTATGCCCGCAGCTAACATCTACCCTATTCTCCCCAACCCCGCTGTCCGAAGTTTGCAACTTCGGACTTCTATGCCCGTAGTTTGCAACTACCCCAATCTCCCTATTCTCTTCAACATCCTATTCACCGACGCTGCCGACAAACCCGTTTCGGCGGCAATCTGTCGTAAACTCAATCCCTGGCTGCGCAAATCAACTACGCGGGTTTCGGTGCTGCGGCGGTGCTGTTCGGTGTAGTGCATCAGGTGGTCGGATTCGATAGCGTGGTCTTTGAAATGGAACTGCAGGAAATTGGCGGGTTTATTAATACGGCACAGGCATACGT
>DATCQV010000141.1:0-15835 GCA_036569325.1 Mucilaginibacter sp.
GTATACATCCCGATGACCCGCCGTACCCGATACTCGGTTTGCCGAGAGTGGTAAGCACCGAGCAGGATATTGCGGAGATATATAACGCGGTTGATAGCCCCAATAATGGCCTTACCTTTTGCACCGGCTCATTGGGTGTAATAGCGCAAAATGATCTGCCCGGTATTGTAAAACGATTGGGCGACCGCATTCATTTCATTCACCTGCGCAGCACCAAACGTGATGCAGAAGGTAACTTCCACGAAGCCGACCACCTTGCCGGAGACGTGGATATGTATGCCGTTTTAAAGGCTTTACTGGAAGAACAGCAGCAGCGTATCAATACAGGTAGAAAAGATGTAAGTATGCCGTTCAGGCCCGATCATGGCCACAAAATGCTGGACGATCTGACGAAGAAAACCAATCCCGGTTACTCGGCAATTGGCCGTTTAAGAGGCTTGGCTGAGCTGCGCGGATTGGAGTTGGGTATCAAAAGATCGATGGAGAAATAAATATCAATGAAAAAAACAGCTTGTTTTCTGTGCCTGGTTATAGTTGTTAGTGCTGTGAAAGCGCAGATCGTCAGTCTCAATAAAAAAGAGGTTGCCAAAATGCGTGCAGCCATTAAAAAAGACAAGCGATACCAGGATGTATTCGAGCCGTATAAACAGGCGGCCTACCAGGCGCTGAAGGAAACACCGAACCCCATCGATGTGATCTTATCGCAAGGCTTACTGGCCGGCGACCCGAGAAAAACCGCCAGTCTTAAAGCGGTTGAAGATGACAACAAGGTTTATGCACTGGCTATAAGCTACCGGGTTTTGGATGATAAAAAGCTATTGAACAAAGCCACTGAGTTTTTACTGGCCTGGGCTAAAACAAACAAAGCCACTCCCGACCCGATCAATGAGACCAAGTTAGAGGATATGGTAACCGGCTATGACCTGGTGAGGGAAGATGTCAACGCAACAGACAGAGCCCATATAGATGCCTGGATGCATAGCAAGGCCGATTCACTGCTCGACAGCAAATATGCTAAAGGCAAACGGGGAACCGCTGTCAATAACTGGAATTCGCACCGTATTAAAATGGTGACCATGATTGCCTACACCCTACACGATACCAGCTATCATAAAGCCATCATCAGCGAATTGGAAAAACAGCTCAACGTTAACCTGAATCCAGATGGCACTACGCTTGATTTGAAGGAGCGCGATGCCTTTCATTACCACACGTACGATCTGGAGCCGCTTTTATCGGCCTGTATCACGCTTTACCGCGCAACGGGGGAAGATTATTTTCGCTGGAAAACGGCTAATGGCTCGTCAGTAAAAAACTGTGTGGATTATATGGTGCCTTTTATGACAGGCGAGAAAACCCACCCCGAATTTGTGAACAGCAGGGTACCGTTCGATATTCAGCGGGCCAAGAACGGTGAAAAGGGCTACGCGCCCGGCACTTTATTCGAACCGAAAAACGGGGTTTATACGCTTTCGCTTGCGGCATATTTTGATGCCGGTTATAACGCGGCAATCCGTAAGGCCATGCAAAACGATGTTTACCTGAACTGGCGCATGGCCCTTAACGATTTTACCTCTAAACAATAAGCCGCTTAAACGTTCTGCTGATTACGCTTAAATTCACTCGGCGTGCAATTGTATTTTTGCTTGAATACCGTAGAAAAATAATTGGGCGATGAAAAGCCCACCTGGTAAGTCACCTCAGCTATGGAATAGTTTTCGTGCAGCAGCAGGTATTTGGCTTTCTTTAATCGCCTGTTCAGGATATAATCGGAAATGTTGCAGCCCATCAGCGCCTTTACCTTGCGGTACAACTGGATGCGTGAAATGCCGATAGCCTTGCTGATGTCGTCCACATTGAAATTTTCATTACTGAGGTTTTGCTCCACTATTCCTGCAAAATCGCTTACAAACTTTTTATCAAGGCTTTTGGATACCTGGAGTTTGCCCGGTGCGCTGATATCGCTGGTAAAATGCTCTTTTAAGATGGCCCTGTTCTGGATCAGGTTCTTTACCGTAGCCATCAGGTAGTCGTAATTGAACGGCTTGGTAATATAGGCATCGGCCATGCTCTGCATCCCGTCGATCTGGTTTTCCATACTGCACTGCGCAGTAAGCAATATGATGGGAATATGCGAGGTGCGTACATCGGTTTTTAACGTTTCTGCAATGTTCTTCCCGGTTATGCCCGGCAGCAGCACGTCTGAAATGATCAGATCGGGTACGTTGGTGTATGCTTCATAGATACCGCCGGTGCCGTTATCGGCTGTAAATACTTCGTATTGGCTGCCTAATTTTTCGGCGAGGTAATAAAGCAGGTCGGTATTGTCTTCAATTACCAGGATCGAGTGTTCTTTCGGCGCTGCCAACGTATCGATATTTACAACAGCTTTCTCAAAATCGAGATCGGTGGTGTACACACGGGCGTTATCCTGTGGGTTGGTTCTGGCGGTTGCAGGAGATATCTGCGATACGGCATTATCGTAAGGAAGCTGTATGGAAAATGTCGTTCCTTTCCATTTTTCGCTGTTCACGGTTATGGTGCCTTTATGAAGCTTGATGATCTCGCTCGATAAAGCCAGGCCAAGCCCTGAACCTTTGCCCAACGCATTGTCGGCCTGGTAAAACTGATCGAAAACATGTGCCGCTTCTTCCGGCGTTAAGCCCACGCCGTTGTCTTTAACCTCGATGGTAACATAGCTGCTGTCATCCTGCCTGAAAATTAGATCTATCCGGCCATTATCGTTGGTAAATTTCAGGGCATTCGAAAGCAGATTGAAGAATACCTTATCAAGCATGTTCTCATCAAATGGAAGGATTAGCTCCGGCTCTTTGGTGAGGAGATTCAGGCTGATGTTCCTTTTTTTGGCATTTTGCCGGAAGCATTCCATAATCTCCTGCACGAAAGGGATGATATTATTAAGGCTTAGATTAAGCTGCTGTTTGTCGTATTCTATTTTACGGTAATCGATGAGCTGATTAACAAGTCGCAGCAACCGGAAGATATTTTTGTGAACCAGTTTCAGATTTCGGGAGGTGCCCACATTCAGTTTGTCGTTGCTCATCAAATCTTCCACCGGCGACAGCATCAGCGTAAGCGGCGTGCGGAACTCGTGTGACATGTTGGTGAAGAAATTAAGCTTGGCCTCCGTAGCCGCCTCTGCCGCTACAGACATTTCGATCAGCTGATTTCGTTGCGACAGGATCTCGGCATTTTTGGCTGCAAGGCTCTTGTTGATCTTGCGGTTTTCGGTGAGTGAATAAAATGCCAGTCCCCCGAATACCACCGCCAGCACCAACGTGATCACGGTGATATTTAAAATAACCTGCTGCCCGTTATACACCGTGCGCTGTTCTTCCAATAATGCTTTTTGCCGTTCGATATCCTTTTGCTGACTGCTCACCTTGTTCCATTGCAGCTTCATGAGTTGCACGTTGGTAGAATCGATCACGAGCGTTTGCAGCCTGTTTTCTTTCAGGAAAGGTTCTTTATTCAATATTTTGAAGGCGGTTGTAATGGCTTCCTTCCCGCCGGTAGGGTAAAGCATACTGGCATCGATCACCTTCGAATCGATCATTTGCAAACCGCCGTTAGGCATGGCATCCACGCCGATAAATTTGACGCGGTGTTTGGGTACCAGCTCAGTAAACACCTCTTTTGAAGCAAGCGCCATCACATCGTTTTGCGCAAAGACCACATCAACGTTGCCCAGTAAAGGCTGGATCTGCGCCAGTTGTTTTTTGGCATTATCCTTCAGCCAATCGCCGTAAACCTGGCTGATGACATGGATATCGGGCGATTTCTTTAGTCCGTCGATAAAGCCGCGGTCGCGTTCTATGGCTGGTGACGATCCCGGCAGACCCATTACTTCGAGTACATTCCCCTTACCTTTTAATAAGCCGGAGGCATATTCGCCGGCCATTTTGCCAATC
Source organism: Mucilaginibacter sp. (assembly GCA_036569325.1). GTDB lineage: Bacteria > Bacteroidota > Bacteroidia > Sphingobacteriales > Sphingobacteriaceae > Mucilaginibacter. The sequence goes on from DATCQV010000141.1 coordinate 3,933, forward strand.
TGGTAGTTGTTGGCGCCAACGTAGGCCGTATAAAGATTGGAGGCCGTTTTTCGGTCGATCACCACTACCGGGATGCCTTTGGTATAGGTCTGCTCCACAATACTGGTAAGCGGCTGGGCTTCGTTGGGTGAGATGATGAGCAGGTCGACACCGTCATCAATCATAGCCTTTACCTGCGCAATCTGTTTACTGCTGCTGTTATCGGCATCGGCATACACGAACTTAACGCCGGGATGCAGCGAAAGCTCCATTTTCATTTCCTCGAGCATGGTGCGCCGCCACAGATCAGAACCTACACATTGTGAAAAGCCGATGGTGTACTGCGAGGTTTTCTGCGCCTTTTTACACCCCGTGAATGCAGCCGTTATCAGCAGCAACGAAGCTAATCCGGCCGTTATTTTGTTTAATAAAGTCATTTACCTGTATGAGTACAGTTATAAAAAAGAAGATAGCGATAAATATTATAATTGGTTTGTAAGCACCTTTTTCGGGCCGACTGGGATAAAGGTATTGATAAAAAAATGAAAAACTAAAATCACGCCCGGTACACTAAGCCGTCATCTACGAAAGGATGTAACAAAATTGGAAACACCCGGTAATAAAATTGAAGATGGCTATTTCAGTATTGGCTTATTTTATTTTAATATATTGATATACAGTGTTTTAAAATATGTTCAATTTTTATACTTTTTTGATAGAATATCGGTAACAGCGGCCCCTTCATTCCCATTAACATTGCGGTATAATCCAATTATACCTTTTATTCTTTATGGGAAAAAATTCTGTCGTGGCGTGGTCCATAGTTGTTGCCCTTGGCGGCTTTTTGTTTGGTTTTGACACTGCGGTAATATCAGGCGCCGAAAAATCCATCCAGCAATACTGGCATTTATCTGTATTTGAGCATGGCTTAACCATATCCATTGCGCTGATAGGTACGGTGATCGGATCGATGATCGGTGCAAAGCCTTCAGACAGGTTCGGACGGAAGAACACCCTTTATTTTGTTGCCGCGGCTTACCTGCTATCGTCGTTGGGTACGGCGCTGGCGGTTAGCTGGCCGGTATTTTTATGTTTCCGCTTATTGGGCGGATTAGGCGTAGGGATCTCATCGGTGATCGCTCCTGTTTATATTTCAGAAGTATCACCCGCCGAGCGCAGGGGACGATTGGTTGGCCTGTTCCAGTTCAACGTGGTACTCGGTATCCTCATCTCTTACCTCAGCAATTATTTGATAGGGCAAGGCGGCGACGCATCATGGCGCTGGATGCTTGGCGTACAAGCGTTCCCGTCTGCACTTTTCCTGGTACTGATTTATTTCATACCTGAAAGCCCGCGCTGGTTGATCCTGAAGAAAGGCAACATGACGAGGGCACTCGAAATCCTCCGCGTCATCAATCCTTTGAATTGCGAAACCGAACTGGACGCTATCAAAAACTCCGATCTGCATGGCACTGCAGGCGATGGCGAAAGCCTTTTTTCCGGGCAATATAAAACGCCTATCCTGTTGGCTGCCTTCTTTGCATTCTTTAACCAGGTATCGGGGATAAATGCTATTATTTATTACGCCCCGCGCATATTTGAAATGGCCGGTTTGGGCGAACATTCGTCGTTATTGTCCACTGTTGGTATCGGGCTGGTTAACTTCCTGTTTACGTTGGTGGGGATCAATATTATCGATAAGGTGGGTAGGCGCACGCTGATGCTGGTGGGGTCGTTCGGACTGATTGTTTCGTTGTTCCTTGTGGCTATCACGTTTTACAGCGGGCATTTTAACGGGTTTGCCATTCCGCTTTACATGATGCTGTTCATTGCTTTCTTCGCTTTTTCGCAAGGGGCGGTGATCTGGGTTTTTATCTCGGAAATCTTCCCGAACCAGGTACGTGCAAAGGGTCAAACCCTGGGCAGCTCAACCCATTGGATCATGGCGGCGATTATCGCCTTTGGCTTTCCGTATCTGGCCGAGACGCTGGGCGGTGCCGTTACATTTTCGTTCTTCTGCGTGATGATGATACTGCAGCTGATCTTCGTTTGGCGCTTTATGCCCGAAACCAAAGGCCGCTCGCTCGAACAAATTGAAACAGCAGTTATAATGCACTAAGCCATGGGAAGAGATTACAACATAATTGATGTTTTTTGTTTTGGCGAGGTGCTTTGGGATGTTCTGCCCGATGGCGCTCAGCCGGGCGGAGCACCGCTGAACGTGGCTTATCACCTAACGCAACTTGGTTTGAATGCCGGCATCATCAGTAAGATAGGCGACGATGAGCCGGGGCGTGAACTGCTGGCATTGATGGCCGGATGGGGCGTCGGCAATCAGTTTTTACAAGTTGATAGCACCAACTATACAAGCAAAGTAATTGCCAACGTAAACGATAGCAACGAGGTTTCATACGAGATCATATTTCCGGTTGCCTGGGATTTTATCAGGCGAGATAAAAATATCTGTGAGCTGTTAACGCCCTCTACTTACTTCGTCTTCGGTAGCCTGGCATCGAGGAATGATGTTACCCGGAACACCCTGATGGAATTACTCGAAAGCGATGCCATTAAGGTTTTCGATATCAACCTGCGGCCGCCGCATATTGATAAGAGTTTGTTAAAACTGCTATTATCCAAAGCCGATATCGTAAAATTTAACACTTCCGAGCTGGAACTGGTGGGACAAATGTTTGGCGATGGCAAGGGGGACGAAAAGCGCCGGGTTCAAATTATTCAACAGAAATTTGCTATTCGCGAAGTAATCGTTACGCACGGCGCAGATGGGGCCGTTTACTATCGTAATGGTGAAAGCTATTCCATCCCCGGGAAGCCGATACAGGTTGCCGATACCATAGGCAGCGGTGATGCATTCCTGGCCGCATTTATAGCCAATCATAAATTAAATACAGCGCCGCAGCAAATACTGGAACGGGCAGTAGCGATGGGCGCATTTGTGGCTACAAAGAAAGGAGGATGCCCCGGCTACGAAATAACTGAGTACCTGCAATTTCAAGATTAAACCCAAATTCTATATACATCCATTAACCAATTATCTAAATGAAAAAACTATTACTTTTTTGCAGCCTGCTTGTCTTGCTGGCAAGCGGGGCCTATGCACAAACAAGGGAAGTAAGCGGGGTTGTCACAGACGAAACCTCGCAGCCCCTCCCCGGGGTTACCGTATTGGTGACCGACACCAAAACCGCCGCGGTGACCGATCTGGCCGGTAAATTCAAAATACAGGCGGCTAACGGGCAAACGCTTCGTTTCTCGTTTGTAGGATATAAGCCTGTAGAAGTAAAAATTACTGCCGGGAGCGTCAACCTGCAGGTTAAATTCCAGGCGCCTGCCAATGACCTGAACGAAGGGGTGGTTACCGGTTATACTTCTGAAAAGAAGAAAGACCTTACCGGTGCTGTTTCGGTGGTGAATGTTTCCGAAATTAAAGACATTCCCGAAGGTAATCCGATGAAAGCTTTACAGGGCCGTGTGGCGGGCTTAACCGTTTTTGCCGATGGATCGCCAAATGGCGGTGTAACGGTGCGGGTTCGTGGTACCACCACGCTGAACAATAACGATCCGTTATACATCATCGATGGTATCCCTACGCAGCGTGGTTTGCAGGAGCTGAATCAGAACGATATCGAGTCGATACAGATCCTGAAAGACGCTTCGGCTACCAGTATCTATGGTTCACGTGCTGCTGCGGGTGTGATCATCGTGACAACCAAACAAGGCAAAGGCGGCGCGCAAAGAATAGATTTCGATGCGTCGACCTCGCTTCAATATTACGCCAACAGGCCGAAGCAACTGAATGCCTTGCAACACGGGCAAGCTTACTGGCAGGCACAAGTGAACGACGACCAATTTGGGCCGAATTTTGTGAGCGGTCAGCCGGTTGACCCGAACGAGTTTAACGGCGTTTACACTTTCGACTGGAATCATGATTACAGCAACCCGGTATTAAACAATGTAAACATCCGCGAATACCTTGATCCTGATAAGAAAACCATGAAAGCGGCTAATACCGATTGGTTCAAGGAAATATCGCAAACTTCGGTTTTACAATCGTACGCTTTGAGCATCTCTAACAGCTCGGATAAAGGAAACTCTTTATTCTCGGTTGGGTACTATGATAACAAGGGGATCATCAAAGAATCAAGGGATACCAAGTACACTACACGCTATAACAGTCAGTATAACTTTTTTAAAGGCAGGCTGAAGATAGGAGAGACCTTGTCGGCAACTTATGCTAAGGATCCTATTCTGCCTACCGGAAGCATTACCAACCTGTCTTACATCGAGAACCCGATCATTCCGGTCCGCACTACAGACGGTATTGGCTATGGCGGTCCGATTGCAGGTATGGACGACAGGGATAACCCTGTCAGATTGATCGACTACAATAAGCAGAATGTAAACTCTTTCGGACGGGTGTTGGGTAATGCTTTTGTCGATTTTGAGATCATCCCAGGTCTTCACTATAAATCAACTTTTGCGGCCGACTTTGCCGGTAACTATTACCATTCGGTGCAATTGCCTTATACCGCGGGTTTCTTGTCGGACCCACGCACCATTGCAGGCCAGTCAAGCGATTATGCATTGACCGAAACCTGGCAAAATCAGCTGACTTATGACCTCAACATCAAAAAGCACAAGCTGAACGTATTATTAGGCGAAGAGAATATTAAAGATAAATACCAGAACCTGAACGGCAGCGTGGAAGGCTTGACACTGGCCGATATTAATTATGCCTACCTGAGCGTAAGCACATTGAACCTGCAGGCACACGGCGGCGGCAGTTCGGATGCGTTGTTGTCGTACTTTGCAAAGGCCAATTATTCGTATGCTGATAAATACCTGTTATCGGCTACCATCAGGCGGGATGGTTCTTCTAAATTCGGACAGAACAATCGCTATGCTTATTTTCCCGCCGCTTCATTAGGCTGGAGGTTGAGCCAGGAAGACTTTATTAAGGATAATGTGCCTGCCATATCAGACTTGAAATTGCGCGCAGGCTGGGGCGAAACCGGCAACCAGAACATTGCCAATAATGCCATCTATTCCCTGTTTCAATCTATCTACGGCAACCGCGGTGCGTTTAACGGCGACAGCGGCAGCGCTTACGATATCACCGGACATGGTTCAGGTACCCTGCCATCGGGCTTTACCTCAACCCAAACCGGTAACCCCGACCTGAAATGGGAAACCACCACACAAACCAACTTAGGTGTTGATTTCAGCCTGTTCAACAGCAAATTATCAGGATCGATCGACGTGTACAATAAAAACACTACCGACATCCTGATCAATCCGCCATACCTGGCCATCTTGGGCGAGGGTGGTAATGAGTACTTCAACGGTGCGTCTGAAAATGTAAAAGGCTGGGAAGCTATCCTAAGCTACAAAGGCCAGATCTCGCACGATTTTTCGTTCGATGTAACCGGTAATATTTCGGCTTACCGTGCTAAGATCACTAAGTTACCGGCGGCAGCTATTAACGGTTTCCCTGGTAATGGTACTACACAGACCATTTTGGGCCGCTCGCCGGGTTCACAGTTCGGTTACATAACCGAGGGTTTGTTTACCACGATGGACGAGGTTAATAATTCAGCCGCACAGCCGGGCAAGGGTTTGGGACGGATCCGTTATAAAGACGTGGATGGCAACGGCGTGATCAACCCTGACGACGAACGTTACATCGGCAACTCCGACCCTGACTTTATTTATGGTTTAAATACATCCATCAACTATAAAGACCTTTCGTTGTCGTTCTTTTTCCAGGGCGTATATGGCGGTACGGTGAACAACTCGTTTAAATACCTCACCGATTTTGCTTCCATCGCGTCTGGCTCAAACTGGGGTACAAGAACCTTGCAGGCCTGGACACCGAAAAACCCGGGTTCAACCATTCCTGCATTGACATTGGTAAATAACAACGACGAGGGAAGGCCATCTACCTATTTCCTCGAAAGCGCATCGTACCTGAAACTGAGGAATATTCAGCTGGCTTATAATCTGCGCAACGCGTTCAAAACTTCCAAGCTGAAACGCGCTACGGTTTACATACAGGCAAGCAACCTGCTTACGTTCAAGAGCTCGTCATACACCGGGCCTGATCCTGAAACGGCAGGGAACCCTTACCCTATACCAACTATAACTACCCTTGGTATTAATTTTTCATACTAATTAACAATTACGGACATGAAATATATAAAATATACAGCAGCGCTTCTCATCTGTTTAGCATCTGCTTCCTGTAAAAAATACCTCGAGATCACCCCGCAGGCGGTGGTTTCTAAAGAGGACCTGACCAGTGTGGCCAACACTGAATCGATGGTTATTGCCGCCTATTCTTACCTCGGCAACGATTATTACTTTTATCCTTTCAGCAGCATGTGGGCCTACGGAAGTATCCGCAGCGGGGATGCCTACAAAGGCGGCGGTGGTGCCGGTGATATCGCCGAGTACAACCAATTTGAAACGTTCTCGAACAATACAGTTACCAATGGCTCAGGCGATAATGTGTTCTATCAATTATATGTGGGCATAGCCCGCTGCAATACTGCTTTGCAATTGGTGGAAGGTCAAACCGATGCGGCCTATCCTCAAAAAGTAGAGCGTGAGGCTGAACTGAAGTTTTTACGCGGGCACTTTTATTTCCTGCTGAAGATCCTGTTCAACCATATCCCTTATGTTGACGAGACCATCCAGAAATCAGCAGAGAGCTATGGCGCAATCTCAAACGTGGCCCTGACCAGCGACCAGCTTTGGACAAAAATTGAGGACGATTTCCGTTTTGCGGTAACCAATTTGCCGGTGACTCAAAGTGATGTTGGTCGCGCCACCAAAGGCGCAGCGCAGGCTTACCTTGCTAAGACATTGTTATACCATGCCTATACCCAAGATGATAAGAACAATGTGGTAGGTATTGATAAAACCAAGCTGCAGGAAGTAAATACCTTATGTGATGCGGTGATTGCTTCGGGTAAATACAGCCTCGACCCTGACTTTGCCAATAACTTCCTGCCGCAGTTCGGTAACTCGCCGGAAAGTGTGTTTTCTATCCAATATTCTAAAAACGATAATACGCCGATTGGCCGTGTTGATGCAGGCCACTGTTTGGACTACCCAATGGATTCGGAATACGGCTGCTGCGGTTTCCACGTGCCAAGCAACAATATGGTTAACGCATTTAAAACCGATGCAAACGGCCTGCCCGAACTGGATACCTTTAACAATACCGACGTGGTGCCATCCGGCGATTATAAAACCACCAGTTTCGACCCGAGGCTTGATCATACTGTGGCTATCCCGGGTCACCCGTATAAATATCAAACCAACCTGTTGTATAACGCATCATGGGCACGCGATCCGCAAAGCTATGGTCCGCTGCTGAGCTTGAAAGAAGTAGTGGCTTATACCGATCCAAGCTTTACAAGGTTCCCGCCGTTTATGTCGAGTTCGAAAGATTGGGAGATCATCCGGTATGCCGATGTGCTGCTGATGAAAGCTGAAGCGCTGATCCAGATGGGACAGGAGAATGATGCTTTGCCGCTGATCAACCAGATCCGCACAAGGGCTAAAAACAGTACCGCATTATTGAAGCAGGCTGATGGTACGCCGACATCAAATTATCATATAGATACTTATAAACCCGGCGTAAATTGTACGTGGACAAATGCCTATGCCTGGAAAGCGCTGATGTTTGAACGCAGGCTGGAATTTGCGATGGAGGGTTATCGTTTCTTCGACCTGGTGCGCTGGGGAATTGCCGCAGAATATCTGAATAACTATTTTGCAGCCGAAACCAAAAGAACGCCGCACTTGGTTGGCGCAAAATTCACCAAAAACCGCGACGAGTATTTGCCGATATCGGTTTACCAGATCAACTTTAGCCACGGCTTGTATAAACAAAATCCGGGCTGGTAAAATTTCTAATGAACTGCTCATTTAAGAGTGAGCAGTTCATATTTGTATCGATCAAATGAAAATAAAGGCGACCCTGTTTTTCCTGATGATGTGCTGCTTCGGCACGCAGTATTGCTTTGCGCAAAAAACGGTTACGCTGCAATCGCTGCTGCGTGAGATGGTCGACAATACAACCGTTGCCCGTTGGCCGGAGCCTTACTATGCAGAAATGCAGGCCAGCAGCTATGACAGGAAATCAGTGGCACCCGGTAAGCCGGGCTGGTTTGCCAATGACGACCGGTCGCAATACATCAGGACAGAAGAGATTAATGGCCATAAAGAGCAGGTGATGATGGAAGCCGACGGGCCGGGTGCGATCGTGCGTTTCTGGCTCACAACTTTTAAACGAAACGGCGTGATCCGCATTTACTTTGATGATCAAACTACCCCGGCATTAACCATTAATGCCTACGATTTGATGCAAAGCAACCTACCCTTAGGAAAGGCGCTGCTGGAGCCGCATTCCAGTTACGAGCCGAAGGAAAAAGGCGGCAGCACCTTATACATGCCTATGCCTTATGCCAAACACTGCAAGGTTACCTTTGAGGATAAGGATCCAGACAATCAGCCCCGTTATTACCAGATCAATTACCGGAAGTATGATGCGGGAACCAGGGTTGTGACTTTTAATCCTGAACAATTGAATACAATAAAGCCCTTGCTGGATAGTGTGAATAATGTTCTGCTTAACCCTAATAAAGTAGTTCCGGGTACAGAGATTAAGATGGACCAGTCAATTGCGGCACAGCAGGAAGCTACGGTGATGCTTCCAAAGGGAGCTTTTGCTGTTCGCTATCTGTCAATAAAGATCGATACAAAAAATAAAGAGGATTACGAAAAGACGCTGCGCTCAACCATCCTCAAAATAAAATTTGACGGCATGCAAACCGTTTACTGCCCGTTGGCCGATTTTTCGGGAAGCGGGGCAGGCGGCAAGGCTTTGCAAAGCTGGTACCGTACGGTTACTGCCGGTGACGAGATGATGAGCAGGTGGGTAATGCCTTATCAAAATTCGGCAAAGATATCTTTACTAAATTCGGGAGACACAGAAGTGAAGATTTCGCTGCTTGCAAAGGTTGCCAAATGGAAATGGGATAACCGGAGCATGTACTTTCATGCCGACTGGAAAAATGAACTGAATGTGCCCATCAAGCAAACCGAAGCAGACGGACCTATCGAATGGGATTTTAACAAGATCACCGGTCGGGGGATTTTTATTGGCGATACCTTTTCTGTTTATAACCATATCCACAAATGGTATGGCGAAGGTGATCAAAAGCTGTGGATAGATGGCGCCGCTTTCCCGGCGGAATACGGCACCGGGACGGAAGATTATTACAACACTTCGTGGGCGCCGGTGGTACTGTACCAAACCCCGTTTGCCAACGCGCCCCGTGCCGATAATGGTGATTCCTTTGGTTTCAATACCTTTACCCGTACCCGGAACCTGGATGCGGTGCCGTTTAGAACCGCTTTCAGGTATAGCCTCGAAATGCTGGGATGGGAAAACGGCACAGCCGATTGCGCCGCCACAACTTACTGGTACGGATTTAAAAATGCGAAGAGTTTAGTCGCGCAGCGACAGACAATAATTAACAACGAATGAGAACTGTTTATAAAAAAATAAAGCCATGCTGAAAACAAAACTTATAGCGGCATTACTACTGGCAGCCGGTTTAAAAGCCGTTGCGCAGAACGCCCCGGCACCGACTCCCACACCGCAGTGGCGCCCGGTCTATCACTTTACACCCGATAAAAACTGGACTAACGACCCCAATGGGTTACTATACCTGAACGGGAAATTTCAACTGTATTTTCAGCATAATCCGTTGGAAAATAAATGGGGACACATGAGCTGGGGCCACGCCCAAAGTACCGACCTGGTGCATTGGGAGTACCTGCCGACAGCTATCCCCGAGGTGGTTACCAAAGATACCACGATATATATCTACTCGGGTTCTGCCGTGCTGGATAAAAACAATACCAGCGGATTTGGCAAAAACGGTAAGCCGCCTATAGTAGCCATTTTTACCGGCGATCTACCCAAACAGCACAACGAATCGCAGTATATTGCTTACAGCAACGATGGCGGCATGTCGTACAAAATGTATGATAAGGACCCGGTGATCGACCTGCATAAGCGCGATTTCCGTGATCCTAACGTATTTTGGTTTGAACCGAAGAAGGAATGGATCATGACCGTATCGATGGTGGATGAGCACCAGGTGCGTTTTTATGGCTCGAAGGATTTGAAGAAATGGGAAAAACTGAGCGATTTTGGCCCGGCCGGGTATATGACGAACGGTTGGGAGTGCCCGTCGATGCTGCCGCTGCCGGTGGATGGTAATGCCGCCAATACCAAGTATGTGCTGTTTGTGTCCTGCTTTGGCGATCATGGTCCGCAGGTACAATATTTCGTAGGTGATTTTGACGGAACCACTTTTAAAAACGCAAACTCACCCGATCTGAAGCTACGTGTTGATAACGGGGACTGCTTCTACGCTGCCATTGGCTGGCGCGATGCCCCGGCCAATAAGAAGATCTTCCTGGGCTGGTTAATTAACGGCAAGCCGGAAACTTATCCATGGAAAGGCCAGATGTCTATCCCGCGCGACTTGTCGCTCAAAACTACCGCCGATGGCATCAGGTTGTTTCAGAACCCAACCTCTATTGTCGTCGCTGCAAGAAATAAAATGAGCAAAGGCGCGCCGTTGGAAAAAGCTAATGTGAATGTGAACGGCCAAATGGCATTGTCTACCACGACCCGTTTCAACAAAAACTCCTATTGGATCGACGCGACTATCGACCTTAAAAAATCTGAAAAAGCAGGCTTTTGGATAGCTGGCACCAAAGATCATTCAAAGAAAATAGAAGTGGGTTACGATGCCGTTAAACAGGAACTATACCTGGATTGCAGCAGCACCGAAAGTGCCAATAAAGATAAACGCAACCTGTTGCAAACCGCACCGCTTAAACTGATGAATGGCGTAATGAAACTGCGGATCCTGGTGGATAAATCATCGCTGGAGGTATTTGGCAATGATGGTGAGCAGGTGATTTCGACTATGTTCTACCCCGGCGATGGTGAAAATACATTGTCGGCATTTTCATCGGGAAGCGCGGTAATTAAAACACTGAAAATTTGGGATATGGATTGATGCGTTCAATTCCAATCCAAACGAATCTTCTCTACAATTGGTTAACCGGCTGCGCCTGCCCAACAGGCGCACCGGTATTTTTATAAAATAAACTCTATATTGGCAAATTATTAAACAATCGCCTATTTAACAATCCCTATGAAACGAATTTCACAGACCTTTTTTTGCCTGTTAGTAATACTGTCGTTCGTACAGTTATCAATAGTTAACGCACAGGTAAGCCAGATGCCGGCGTATCCGCTCATCAACCACAACACTTATTTCAGCATCTGGTCGAACACCGATAAACTTTACGATTCGCCTACCCGGCACTGGACGGGTAAGGATCAATCGCTGCTGGGCATACTAAAAGTTGATGGCGCGTATTACCGTTTTATGGGCAACGAACCGCCGCAGGAAAAGCCGGTTGTGCCCACTGCCGAGGAGCAGGCTTACAGCTGTAAGTACGTGGCGGAGACCGACCCCGGCAAAGGCTGGGAACAAGCCGGCTTTGATGATGCCAACTGGAAAACCGGCAAAGCGCCGTTTGGAGATGACCGCGCATCAGAAGGGACCAAATGGGTAGGAAAAGACATCTGGCTGCGCCGCAGTTTTACACTGAATGATCTTCCATCAGGCAAGCTGTTCCTGAAAAACTATCATGACGATGACGCCGAATATTACCTGAACGGTCACCTCATTGCATCGCGCGCCGGAGCAAACGGCGAATATGAGTTGTTTGAACTGAACCAGGAAGCGCGGAACTTTTTGGTAAAAGGGAACAACCTGCTGGCCGTGCATTGCCGCAATACCGGC
>DATCQV010000142.1:0-12442 GCA_036569325.1 Mucilaginibacter sp.
GTTTGACTGTGGTGGTGGTACCCATGACGTGTCAGTATTGGAGTTAGGCGATGGCGTGTTCGAAGTAAAATCAACCGACGGTGATACTCACTTAGGTGGTGACGACTTTGACCAGGTAATCATTGACTGGATGGCAGACGAATTTAAAAACGACGAAGGTATTGATCTGCGTAAAGACCCTATGGCTTTACAACGTTTGAAAGATACTGCCGAAAAGGCTAAAATCGAGCTTTGAAGCACTTCTCAAAGCGAGATCAACCTGCCATATATCACCGCTGCCGACGGTATGCCTAAACACCTTGTTAAAACTTTAACCCGTGCTAAATTTGAGCAATTGGCCGATAGCCTGATCAAACGTACGATCGAGCCTTGTAAAACTGCTTTGAAGAACGCTGGTTACAGCACCTCAGATATCGACGAGATCATCCTTGTAGGTGGTTCAACCCGTATCCCTGCTATCCAGGAAGCCGTTGAAAAATACTTCGGCAAAGCGCCTTCAAAAGGTGTTAACCCTGACGAAGTTGTGGCCATTGGTGCTGCTATCCAGGGCGGTGTATTAACCGGCGACGTGAAAGACGTGTTACTGTTAGACGTTACTCCGCTTTCATTAGGTATCGAAACTATGGGCGGCGTGATGACCAAACTCATCGAATCGAACACTACCATCCCGACCAAAAAATCGGAGACATTCTCCACTGCATCTGATAGCCAGCCATCAGTAGAGATCCACATATTACAGGGTGAACGCCCAATGGCTTCGGCTAACCGTACCATCGGCCGTTTCCACCTCGACGGTATTCCACCAGCACCTCGCGGCGTACCACAGATCGAAGTAACTTTCGATATCGATGCCAACGGTATCCTGAACGTATCGGCGAAAGACAAGGCTACCGGTAAAGAGCAGAAGATCCGTATCGAGGCTTCTTCAGGCTTAACTGATGCCGAGATCAAGAAGATGAAAGACGAAGCTGAAGCAAACGCTGATGCTGACAGGAAAGCAAAAGAAGAAGTTGAAAAACTGAACGCTGCCGACGCCCTGATCTTCTCGACCGAGAAACAGTTGAAAGAATATGGCGATAAGATCTCTGCTGATAAAAAAGCGCCGATCGAAGATGGTTTGAAAAAACTGAAAGAAGCTTATGCAGCTAAAAACTTCAGCGATATCGATGAAGCACAGGCTGAACTGAGTAACGCATGGAATGCGGCATCTGAAGAAATGTATAAAGCAACAGGCGATGCAGGTCAGGCTGGTGGTCAGCCAGGCCCTGATGCCGGTGCTGGTCAGGCAGATAACAATGCCGATTCTGTAACCGACGTTGACTTCGAAGAAGTAAAATAATACTCCTTATCTCCTGAGTGAGATTTAAACTAATGAGCCCCGGTTGTGTTTATCAAGCCGGGGCTTTTTTTGTTGCGATTGGATCCGTTCATGCCTTAAATTGATGATGTATCATGAGCGTATAAAAAGGTCATGAACAGAAGCCGGCTATTAATAACTTACTATAATTTCTTGTGCGTCGTTTGCAAACGTCAGCTTGTTGTTTGCCGGCTGCCCGTTCACAGTTACAGACCTGATGTTGTCAAAACCATGCAATTTAAGTTGTATGTGCTCATATTTCGATTGGAAGGTACCTTCAGCTTTTGAAAGGGTGATCGTTCGTCGTTTAGGATCGAAAATGATGGTGCGTTTGTGAAAAACACCTTGCTGATAATCATAAGTTAAGCCATCGTCTTCATAATAGTAAAATGCAGTAGCTGTTTTTCCTTGCCAGATATTGATTACCAGGATTCCGTCACCTTTTTCGTTTGTGTTCTGAATTACGTTCTGCATGGGGATGATCGCCCCTGCACGGATAAATACCGGCAGGTCTGTGAGCGGGGCGTCGGCTTTAATAATTCTGCCTCCCGTTATTTTTTTACCGGTGCTGAAACGATACCAATCGCCCGGCGGGAGGTAAACCTCTATTTTTCGTTGCAGGCTTTCGGCGGGCGCTACCAATATATCATTGTTGAAATAAAACTGGTTATGGAATCTCCGGTCGTAAACCAGTTCATCATGTGGATGGTCAATAGCCAGGGTGCGGCTTAGCGGCAAGCCTGTTTGGCTGCATTGATAAAATCCCGAGTAAATGTAAGGTAGCAGTCTATAGCGCAGCTCAATATCTTTCCTGATAACAGCCTCGTTCATTTTGCCCCAACGCCAGGGCTCGCGATAAATAGTGCCCTGCATGGCGTGGTTGCGGAACATTGGTGTAAACACCCCGAGCGAGTTCCAGCGCAGCATTAACTCAGGTGTGGGATTGCCTGTGAAGCCGCCGATATCGACGCCCGTAAAGCTGATTCCGCTAACGCCCAGGCTGCTAACCATCCGCTGGCCCATCAGCATGTGATCGTCGTATGCGGAGTTATCGCCGGTCCATACGGCCGAGAAGCGCTGCGTGCCCGAATAAGCGGCGCGTGTAAGGACAAATGGCCTTTTACCGTTCAAAATCTTTTTGGTTCCATTATAGGTGGCACGGGCCATTTGCATGCCGTAAGCATTGCGTACTTCGGGCATGTATTTTTCGCCGAATTTTACTATCCATGGTATATTCTGTCCCCAGGCGGCCGGCTCATTCATATCGTTCCAGAAGCCTTCAACACCCGGTTCGGTAAGTACAGTAAACGATTGGCCCCACCACTTGCGCACATCTTCTCTGAAAAAATCAGGAAAATGGCAACGGCCGGGCCAAACGCTGCCGGTATATTCTTCACCGTTGGGATAGGCGGCAAAGTAGCCTTTGGCAATACCCTCGTCATATTGTTTGTAGCCTTTTTCTATCTTGATTCCGGGATCAACGATAGTAACCAACCGGAAGCCCATTTCCCTCAATTTGTCAATGAATGCTTTCGGGTCGGGAAATGTCTCGTTATTCCAGGTAAAGATCTTGAAGCCATCCATGTAATCGATATCGCAATAGATCACATCGGCAGGTATCCGGTCTTTCCGGAATTTCCGGGCAATATCAAGTATTTCGGCGGCGCTCATATAACTCCAGCGGCATTGCTGGTAACCTAAGCTCCATAGTGGCGGCATTTCCATGCGGCCCGTAAGCCACGTATAATCCTCAATGATCTTACCTATACCCTGCGCGCCGAAAAAATAATAATTCATATCGCCGGCATCGGCGCCAAACCAGCTCATTTGCTCATCGGTCGAGCCGCCAAAATCGAAATAGCTTTTATGGGTATTGTCGAAGAACAGCCCATAGGTGAGCCCCGAGTGAATGCCGGTAAAGAATGGGATGGTTTTGTAAAGCGGGTCGGTTTTGGTATCGTGTAACGCCGCATCGGTTGTCCAGTTCACGAAATTGCAGCCGCGTTTGTTCAGGTCGCCGGTCTTTTCTCCCAGACCAATAAATTTTTCGTCGGGATAAAGTTTCCGGTAATTGATCACCCGAGAGCCCTGCCAGTTAATGCCGAAGCGTTCATCATCGCGGCTTAGTTCCCGGCCGTCGCCAGTATAAAAATTAAACCGGAGCGGACTTTTACTGACGCGTAATTTCAGGGCAGATGTGAAGACTACGAGTTCGTCGCTTCTATCCTCATAATCCAGTTCGTTACCCGGCTCACGGATCACAGCAAATGATGAATCAGCTTCGTCAAAATTTCTGCTGACATTTACGCGAATAATAGTTGGGGTATAAACGGAGATCCGTGCAACCTCACGAGCGGTTTTAATAACCAGTATGTTACCTTGCTTTACAACGCTTTCCGAATCTCCTAAAATTTCAACCTGCATAATGTTATCGATAGATCATTAAAATAACGACCGGAAACCGATAACGTTTTAAGGAAATGAAATCAGCCAAAACAAGAAACCCCGGCCATTGGCCGGGGTTCGCTATATATAATACGTATTTAGTCCCAAAGTTTTTCAGGATAGGTGCCATTAGCCACCAGCTCCGAAATGCTTTTCTGAACAATTGGCTTATCTTCTTTATAAGTAACGCCAAACCATTTTGAAGCGGTTGGGATAACTTTAAATGAAGCCTCACCGCTTTTGATCAGGTTATCGGCTACGATAGGGATGAAGAATTCTGATTTCGGGTTGTTCTCGTTAGCCGCCACAAATTCTCTGAACATTGGTTCGCTTTGTTTGAAAACAGCCGGTGTAAAGCCCCAGAAGTTCATCGATACGCGGGTATCATTGCTGAGCGCATGTTCGCCGGTCGCGTCTTTATAGGCAACGCTGCCGTCTTCTTTAAAGTAGACTTCCGTACGTTCGTTGATCTCAACCATGTTACCGGCATCGTCAACCTTACAAACACCGCGCGATACGGTGCCGTAATCAGATAATGTTTTGTCGATCTGGTATCCGATGATGGCATACTGGCTGTCGGTTACTTCAGTAGTAAGGAATTTGGCCATTTTTTCAAAGGCATCATAGCCATAATAGTCGTCTGCGTTAATTACGCAGAAAGGCTCATGGATCTGGTTACGTGCGGCAAGCACAGCGTGTGCAGTTCCCCATGGTTTGGCACGCTCTATTTCTTTATCGATGCCGAAAGGTTTCAGGTCGTAGCTCTGGAAAACGTAATCGGTTTCAATACGGCCTGCTAATTTGGGTTCGAAGATGGCTTTAAATGCATCCTGAAATTCTTCGCGGATGATGAAGCTGATCTTTCCGAAACCGGCTTTTATGGCGTCGTATATCGAATAATCGATGATGGTTTCGCCGTTAGGGCCAAAGCCGTCAACTTGTTTCATGCTTCCATAGCGGCTTGCCATACCGGCGGCCAGTATCAATAATGTAGGTTTCATAGTTTTATTGGGCACAATTTATAAATGTAAATATGACATTTTTTTCTGACTTATTCTCATCCAATAAGAATTATCAGGAAGAAATGTTTGCGCAACTTAATTATTTAATATAACGGAAATCTTGTCCTGCTTTAATGTTCAACAAGGCTTCATAGATCAGCCTGATCACATTGTCGACGTCCTCTTTATGGATCATTTCAACGGTAGTGTGCATATAGCGCAATGGCAGCGAGATCAATGCAGATGGTACGCCGTCGTTCGAGTAAGCAAAAGCGTCTGTATCGGTACCGGTAGAGCGTGACGAAGCTTGGCGTTGGAATGGGATCTGTGCCTTTTCAGCCGATTCGATCAGCAATTTATTCAGGTTGTTTTGAACAGCGGGCGCGTAAGACACCACCGGACCACGACCACAAGCCAGGTCACCCTGGGTAATTTTGTTTATCATCGGCGTTTGTGTATCGTGTGTAACATCTGTTACGATAGCTACGTTCGGTTTAATGTGATGAGCGATCATCTCTGCGCCACGCAGACCGATCTCTTCCTGTACTGCATTTACAATGTACAAGCCGAAAGGCAGTTTTACCTTGTTTTCTTTCAAAAGACGTGCAACTTCAGCGATCATAAAACCACCTGCACGGTTGTCCAGCGCACGACCAACGTAATAGCGGTCATTCAATACCATGAACTCGTCTTCATAAGTAATTACACAGCCTACGTGGATGCCTAATTTCTCAACTTCTTCTTTGCTGGTGCAGCCGCAATCGAGGAAGATATTTTTAAGGGTAGGTGCTTCTTCCTTTTCACCGGCAGTGCGGGTATGAATAGCAGGCCAGCCAAAAACAGCCTTAACTATACCTTTATCGGTATGAATGTTCACACGCTTTGAAGGCGCTATCTGGTGATCTGAACCGCCATTGCGGATTACATAGATCAAACCATCACTGGTGATATAGTTCACAAACCACGAAATTTCGTCGGCATGGGCTTCTATCACCACCTTGTATTCAGCATTTTTGTTGATGATGCCAACAGCAGTGCCATAGTTATCTACATAATGATCGTCGATATAAGGTTTGATGTAATCAAGCCACATTTCCTGGCCTTTCCACTCAAAACCGGTAGGAGAGGGATTGTTGATATATTTTTCGAAAAACGCAAGGGACGCTTTATTTACAACAGCAACATGCTTAGGAGATTCGGGTGTTTCAGATTTATTTTTAGCCATAATATTATTAAAAGCCTCTGACAGAGAGGAAGCAAATATAGTGATTGGTTGATTAAGTTGACTGTGTGGGCGGTTGAATATATGCGCAAGCGATTGATCTGCGAGGCTTTTTGTCAACAGAATTTAAAGTTATCAACCCGCTTAACAATTATCATTTTCTTAACATTGGTTTTACATCATAACATCACCTTTGCGGCGAGTAAATTTTTTAAGAGTAAGATCAGTTTAGTTAGTTAGTCAGCATACCCCAACAGGTGTGCTGATTTTTTTTTTGACTTAATTTATAGGGGCAAACCCGGCGCGATCAAATATATTTGACGGGTATTAAACTTTTTGTCGTTTCCCGAATCCAAGTTGCATTATGAGGCCAATCTTATACACGCTTTTTTTCGCTGCTTTTTTGTTTCTTGCTTCGTGTGAGGTGCCGGCTTATGTTACAGTGCCGGTTGAATATACGCCACGTGCTTACTTCAGGAAAAAGGATTCTACCCGCATTGTAGTAGTAAATCAGTTTAATGCTGATCTTCTGAATATTGCGAGCAAAAGAAAACTGGCGTCAATTAAGGCAGGGGCGTACACTGCTATTAAATCGGCAGCGTTGCAATTGGGTTCGCTTCCACGTGTTAAAACAATAATAGCAGCAGATTCAGCCAATTTTAAGCCTGATACTGATTCTGTAAAATTCATCGCTGAAAAATATAAAGCCGATTATGTGCTTGTGCTCAAGAAATTCGGCGCCGATATTGGCCTCACCGAAATATCGAACGCTACAAGTTATTATGACACCAACGTATCGGTCAATTTCCTTTTATACGCACCCGATGGGATCTTCTACAAAAAACTGAACGGACAGGCCAATGACCCGCATTCGGAACAACCTTATGAAGGAATTTTTGCCGAGCTGATCTTTCACCCTACAGTTGGCGGCAACAAGGCCTCGGTAAGAAATTCTGCCGAGCACGCCGTACAAAGCGCCCTGCAGGATTATTTCCCGTACACCATATCGCACAGCCGACCGCTGTTTAACGATGACTTTCTAAAACCATCCGTAGCCGCAATTATGGCACAGGACTATGACAAGGCCGACAGCCTGCTGCAAAAATTAATGCTCGACAAAAATCCTGAGGTTTTAAGCAAGGCCGCCTATAACCTTGCAGTAGTTTATGAAGCATTAGGCGATATCAGTATGGCAAGGGATTTTGCCACGGAATCGAATGAAAAGAAAAAGAATGAGTTTGCTACCGCTATTCTGTACGATCTGAAGCAGGAGTAATGGCTTTCTCCATGATCTCGTAATCAATATTGTTTTTGGTAAAGGGCTTGCCGGTTTGATAATACCCGGCTTTGAGGTAAAAACCGATAGCATCTACGCGGGCATTGCACCAGATGCGTGTTCCGCCCTCTTCTTCAGCCTGACGGGCTACCTGGTTTAACAACAAGTTGCCTATCCCTTTACGTTGATGATCATGCGCTATGGCTAACTTTCTGAACTGGTAATCAGTACCGGAATGAAAAAGTGAAATGACGCCAACCAGCTTATTATTGGTGTAAGCACCGAAATGCATGCCGTTTGCATCCTCTTCCATCTCCATTTCGTGCTTCATCATACCGGGATATAAAACATCACGACGCAATGCCCAGGTATGTTCGGGACGGATCTGCTCAATGATGATTTCGGATGTCGGATTTTCCATTTCGAATTTTTTTTAGTTTTAGTATGAGATTGCTTAGGTGTCATCCTGAGCTTGTCGAAGGACGACGTGCGCAGAGGCCCTTTCCGCGTGCAAAGCATGATGCAGGGGCCAACACTCATGTTTCGGGAGCCTCAACATGAGGCCCTCTTTACCAACACTTATCAAGGGTGCGATTCCCTACTCCGAAATAACAAGTGTGTATTAAATCCGAAATCGAAAATCCGACATCCGGAATCACAGCGGAATATTTCCATGCTTCTTCCTCGGATTATTTACCACTTTATTTTCCAGCATTTTAAAGGCGTGGATGAGTTTGATGCGGGTTTCTGACGGCTCGATCACCTCGTCGATAAAGCCGCGTTCGGCGGCGCGATAGGGGTTAGCGAAGATGTCGGAGTACTGCATTTCCATTTCCTTCCACTTGGCTTCCTTGTCTTCTGCCGAGTTGATCTCACGTTTGAAGATAATCTCCGCCGCGCCTTTGGCACCCATCACGGCAATTTCTGCCGAGGGCCAGGCATAATTCATATCAGCACCGATGTGCTTGGAGTTCATCACGTCATAAGCGCCGCCATAAGCCTTGCGCGTGATCACCGTGATACGCGGAACAGTAGCCTCACAAAACGCATACAACAACTTAGCACCATTAGTGATGATGGCCTTCCATTCCTGATCGGTGCCCGGCAAAAAGCCCGGAACATCTTCAAACACCAGCAGCGGAATATTAAAGCTATCGCAAAAACGCACAAAACGCGCGCCTTTGGTAGATGAATTGATATCGAGCACGCCCGCCAAAAATGCAGGCTGGTTGGCCACGATACCGATACTGCGACCGGCCAGCCGTGCAAAGCCTACCACAATATTCTCCGCAAAGTCCTTATGAACCTCTAAAAACGATCCTTCGTCGATCACATGATCAATTACCTCGCGAATGTCATAGGGCTGGGCTACGTTTTCAGGGAGAATGGCGTTCAGCTCTTCCCTTATCTCGTTCTTGATCTCGTATGGCAGGTTTGGAGCAATATCCTCGCAATTCTGCGGCATATAGCTCAACAGTCTTTTAATATTTTGAATGGCTTCAATCTCGTTGGCACAGGCAAAATGCGTAACGCCCGATTTGGTGGCATGTGTATTTGCGCCGCCCAGTTCTTCTGATGTTACCACCTCATGTGTAACGGTTTTTACCACGTTGGGGCCGGTGACAAACATGTAGCTTGTATTCTCCACCATCAAAATAAAATCGGTAATGGCAGGAGAGTAAACCGCGCCACCCGCGCAAGGCCCCAAAATAGCCGAAATTTGTGGTACCACGCCCGATGCCATAGTATTGCGGTAAAATATATCGGCATAACCGCCAAGCGATACCACGCCCTCCTGGATACGTGCACCGCCCGAATCGTTCAAACCAACTACGGGTGCGCCGTTTTTCATAGCCAGGTCCATTATTTTGCAGATCTTCTCAGCATGCGTTTCAGACAGCGAACCTCCGAACACGGTAAAATCCTGCGAGAAAACATAAACCAGCCGACCATTTACGGTGCCGTAGCCGGTCACCACGCCATCGCCGGGATACTTTTCCTTTTCCATCCCGAAATCGGTAGAGCGGTGCGATACCAGCATGCCGATCTCCTGGAACGAACCTTCGTCCATCAGAAAATGCAGCCGCTCGCGTGCGGTAAGCTTCCCTTTTTTATGCTGACTTTCTATTCGCGCAGCGCCGCCGCCCCGCAGGGCTTCCTCGCGCTTTTTCTTTAGCAGGTCTATCTTAGTATTCACGGTATCGGTTTAATTTGGTCCGGAAGCCGGAAAGGTCCGGATGTCCGAAAGATATAGATTAATCGTTTAGAACGGAAGTTGAAGTTAAAAAAAACTAAACGGACGGCGTACAAATGCGCGCCCCAAATGGAAGAAATCATACCTGCCCCCATAAATCAACACACAATAAACCGTAAATTGGCTTCACAATGTCTATCTATCACATTATATCGCTCCTCATATTTTTTACGGCCATTTTCGCTTATGTGAATGACCGTTTGATCAAGTGGTCGCCCACCATCGGTATCATGGTGATAGCATTGCTTTCATCTGTACTTATAGCAATTTCGGGTAACCTGGTGCCCGGCATTTCGTCGGCTGCGCGATCATTGGTGAGCAATATAAATTTTGAACAGGTGCTGATGCAGGTCATGCTTGGTTTCCTGCTGTTTGCCGGCGCCCTGCATGTTGATGCCAATGACCTGAAAAAGGAGAAATGGCCGGTGATACTGATGGCTACCATCGGCACATTTATTTCAACTTTCCTGGTGAGCATGATGGCGTGGTATCTCTTCATGCTTTTCGGGCTGAATATTTCGTATATCCATTGTTTGCTCTTCGGGGCGCTGATCTCGCCAACTGATCCTATTGCCGTAATGGGTATCCTTAAAAGCGCCGGTATCCCAAAATCGCTTGAGGTTAAGATAACCGGTGAATCATTATTTAATGATGGCGTAGGCGTCGTGATATTTTTAACGATATATGAAGTGGCCGCAAAAGGTACGGCTAATTTCTCTGTGGGCAATACCGCATTATTGTTTTTGAAAGAGGCGGGTGGGGGGTTACTGTTCGGCGCAATATTAGGTTACCTGGGGCATTTCCTGATCAAATCGATAGATAATTACCGGGTGGAGGTTCTCATCACGCTATCGGTAGTGATGTGCGGCTATCCCCTGGCCGATCACTTTCATTTGTCGGGCCCGCTGGCGGTTATTATCGCAGGGATCATCCTGGGCACAAAAGGCAAAAAGGACGGCCTGTCGGAGATCTCGCGCGATTATCTCGGCAAATTCTGGGACCTTACCGATGAGATATTCAATGCCATTCTTTTCCTGCTTATCGGGCTCGAAATGCTGGTAATAAAAATTGATATGACCATTGTTGTCATCGGCATGATAATGATAGCGCTGGTGCTGCTGGCCCGACTGGCCTGTGTGGCGTTGCCTGTATTTTTTCTGCGCATCTGGATGAAATTTGAGCAAAATGCCATTCCCATTCTCACCTGGGGCGGCCTGCGCGGCGGGCTTTCAGTTGCCATGGCGCTCTCACTTCCCCAAAGCATGCATCGCGATGAATTTGTTTTGATAACTTATATAATCGTCGTTTTCTCGATCATTGTACAGGGTCTTACTATTGGCCGGCTGGCAAAGGCGGGTGGCTGATCTCCCCTGGTTGTGTACACTGAAGGGAGAAAATTTACGAAGTTTTAAAAACTTTGTAAGTTTGGATTGAGCGGCTATTATGAGGTGTAACTCCATTGTTACTGCACTTTAAATCAAACGATTAAACCTGGTTGGCGATGCTCAGTCAAATAAGCAAACCAACCAAATTATCATGAAGAAGTTAATTGCCATCCTGTTCCTGCTTGGAACTTTCAGCCATTCCTTTGCACAACTCGATGCCAAAGGTCAGCACGGCGATATGGTCGTTATTTCGGTAAGTGCGAACAAAACCTTTTTCGGTATGAGCGATTTCAATACCTGGACGCGGCAATATTTTAACCTTAAAGAACGCTATTTATTAAATCCTGCGATCGATATCGGCATTATCGGCTCGCGGTACACTTTGGGGCTGAACGCCGCGATCCCATCGCCGTTCGGATTTGTGTCGGGTTATTTCGGCAGGCGGTTAACGGGCAATCATGCTAAAATATCGTCATGGCTAAACCTCGAAATCGGCGGCTTTTCGGGTCATTTCACCAACATATCGCCGCTGGCTTATATGACCCCAATCGGCGAGAACGACAAGAAATTTGAAATGCGGTACCGCGCCGGTTTTATAGGTCTAACCAGTAAAAACTACCTCGATTTTACGCATTCCAATTTAAAATTGGGCAAGGCGCGTATCCTCATTAACAGCGGTTTTACTGCAAGCGTGGGTTTGATGCCCTTTAAACGCACATGGAGATACGGTTATTACGAGAACGATTCGACCTTCGTAGCGCAGAAGTATAACAGCATACCTAAATTGGGCAGGGTGTATGGCAATGTGGGGGTGTTTGTAGGTTTTTAGAATCGAATTTAGCTTTAATCAATACGCTGTTATCTCAGCGTCTTCTTTGTGTCCTTTGTGTTAAAATAACCGCAGAGAAGCGGAGAATGCGCAGAGGTACGAAGGTTGACATATCGTCAGAAAACAAAATCATTCTCCGGGAGGTTGTTCTATATACAACGTTTATCAATATGAACCCTTACCAGCAAAAATGGATCGATCTTTTAAGCAACGCCCATATTCCAGGATGGAAAATAACCGCGCAGGACAATGATATCTATATAGAAATGCCGCACGTTACCGACCTCAAATTGGTGCGAGATAATTTGCCCGAAACCCTCGGCGCCATGTCGTTAGATATTGATGAACCTAAAGAACGCCTGAAATTCATTTTTCACAACGGGTATGAGAATTTCGAATACCTGCTGAATCCCGGTGAGGAGGATTTGAATAGAGAGTAGATCATGGTCCATGGACGATGGACCATAGAAAGAAAATGTGCTATCGTCTATCGTCTATGGACCCAAACTCAATTATCCAGCTTTGCCCGTGTAGATAATACCACTACGCATGTGCCCATAAAGGCTATAAAAGCGAACGACGCACGCAAGGTAGCGATCCCTGCGATAAATCCTATTATTGGCGGGCCAACCAGAAATCCCACAAAGCCAATGGTTGATACGGCGGCCAGCGC
>DATCQV010000143.1:0-4388 GCA_036569325.1 Mucilaginibacter sp.
GGCGGGGATAAGGCATTTTAAGATGGAGAGGAAGTAGGTCCGATAACTTTCGTCCGTTATTTTCCCACCCGCCTGTCATTTCGAGCGAGAGCGAGAAATCTTATGCGTTTTGCATTCGGACTATGCATTAGCGCTAATGCATTGACGCTAATGTTGCTCGTTCAAGATTTCTCGCTCTCGCTCGAAATGACAAGCGGGAGAAAAAAGGAAAGCGAAACGTTATGATTTAATCATCAATCTCATTATTTAAAAACCTCCATCCTGGATTCTGAGATTCTATTAACTTATTCTTTTTCTCACGACGCCACTTTTTAATTTCCTTTTCACGATCTATGGCGTGTTCTATGTGAAAGAAGTGTTCGAAGTAAACCAGATTATAACAATGATATTTCCCGGCGAATGTGTCAGGTTTTCCTTTGTTTTCCCGGTGCTCGTATAATCTTCGTCGCAAGTCGTTGGTAACCCCTACATATAATACCGATTTGTCCGGATTAGTTACGATGTAAATATAGAAGTTGTAATTCCACATATTTATCCAAATATCCCGCCCGCATATTCCATCGCTGCCCGGAATTTGGCCATATCAAGCCCTGTGGGCTCGTTTTGTTCTGATAGATAACCAAGCAAGTTTTCTGTCGCGATATTGCCCGTGAGGTCATCTGCGGCCATTGGGCAGCCGCCGTAGCCGTTTATAGCGGTATCAAACCGGCGGCAACCACTTTTGTAAGCCGCATCGATCTTTTCGCGCCAGGCATCGGGGGGAGAATGCAGGTGGATCCCAAATTCGGTATCCGGAAATTCTGAGCATAACAGAGGATAAATACCGGTGATCTGCTCGGATGTGGCCGCGCCGATGGTATCAGCCAGGGCAATGGTGCCGACGCCTTCGTTCACCATTTTAGATGTCCATTCCATAACTATATCGGTATTCCATATATCGCCATAAGGATTGCCGAAACCCATAGACAGGTAAACCAGCAATTGCTTGCCGGTTGATGCGCACAGCTGGTTGATGCGCTTTACCGTTTCAAAAGATTCGGCTATTCCGGAATTGGTATTTCTTTGCTGAAAGGTTTCAGAAATAGAGAACGGGAAACCGAGATAAGTGATTTCCGGATGTCTGACGGCATCTTCAGCACCGCGGTAGTTGGCAATGATGGCAAGTAGTTTTGACCGGGTACCGGTTAGATCGAGTTTACCTAATACTTCTGCGGTATCCTGCATTTGCGGAATAGCCTTCGGTGATACGAAGCTGCCAAAATCGATGGTGTCGAAGCCGACCTGCAACAGTGAGTTGATATAAGCTGCCTTCCTATCTGTTGGGACAAAATTATGCAGGCCCTGCATGGCATCGCGCGGACATTCGGTTATTTTTATGGGTGTGCTGTTCAAGTTAGTCGGGTATTGATACCTGTTGGTGCTTATCGGCCAGCGTTTCCCTCGTAATCCTCCGGATAAGCAACCTGCTGCCACCGTTGAAGCTGATATAGCTGCCTACCCAACTGATGAACACGATAGCCTTATTCCTGAAGCCTAACAGTGATATCAAATGTACGAACATCCATACCAGCCACGCAAAAAATCCCTGGAATTTTATCTTGCCCAAATCGGCCACGGCTTTGTTGCGGCCTATGGTAGCCAATGAGCCCTTGTCGAAATATTTGAAGGGTTTGGTTTGTTCGCCGTTTAGCCTCTGGACGATATTACCTGCAACATATTTACCCATTTGTATAGCTACCTGGGCCACGCCAGGGTGGCCTTTAGGCGTGTCGTTAGTGATCATGGCCGACACATCGCCGATGGCATAAATATTAGGGATGCCATCCACACGACAATTGTTATCAACCCTGATCCTGTTTCCTCGCACTATGAGGTCTTTATTTATTCCATCCAAAACCTCGCCTGTAACACCCGCCGACCAGATCACATTTTTACTTTGAATGGTTCTGCCGCCCTCGAATTTTAGCTCAGTGCCATCGTAGCTTTCTACCTTGGTATTGAGTATCACTTCCACGCCCATATTTTCAAGAAATTCATAGGCTTTTTTGGAGGCTTCGTCTGAAAATGGGCCAAGCACCTTCGGCAGGAAGTCCACAAGGTAAACCTTCATGTCTTCCTTCTTTAATTCCGGATAATCCTTGCAGAGAATGTGGTTCCTGATCTCGGCCAACGCACCCGCAAGCTCAACACCGGTAGGACCGGCGCCAACCAATACAAAGGTGAGGAGCGGCTCTTTCTCCTCGATGGTGCTTTTCAGGGTGGCTTCTTCAAAATTTTGAAGAATGGAATAGCGAAGATTCAAAGCCTCGGGAATAGATTTCATCGGCATGGCGAATTTTTCGATATCCTTATTGCCGAAGAAATTGGTTGTGGAACCCGTAGCTATTACAAGATAGTCGTAAGGAATTTCCCCAATAGAGGTATCTATCGTGTTTTTTTCAGGATGAACGGCTGATACCTCGGCTATGTTAAAGCGGAAGTTTTTTTGACCGGAAAAGTTTTTACGCAGGGAGAACGCAATTGAGCCGGCCTCAAGGCTCCCGGTGGCTACCTGGTATAAGAGCGGCTGGAAGGTATGATAGTTATGCTTGTCGAGCAACAGCACGTCTACAGGTTTACCATCCAGGTGACTTGCCACCTGTAAACCGCCGAAGCCGCCGCCAACAATTACCACTTTGGGAAATTTAGCATTATCGTGAGTGTTCATATCGTATTAGTTAACTCTATTATTAATGAAGCAAAAAAGGCCCCAAATGTTCTTTGAAGCCTTTAATAAATTATAATTTTTTTTATGATGATCAAATTCAGCCGGTATAAGCCACGTATTTCCAATGGTGAAAGCGGTATTCCGGTCTTTTTGCGCGTCTTTAAGAGGGGTATTAAGGCGCCAATATTGAATCCTTTAGCTGGTTTTTTCATGTGATTTATTGACATCCAAATATACCAAACAATCAGGAAATAAGCGTCAAATGAATGTCTGAGTTTATGCCAAAAAGAAAGGCGTTTCATTTGAAACGCCTTTCCTATATTGGTTAGTTTGTTTTATTTCAGATCTTTCTTTCCGAAGTCGATGATAACCGGTGTCGCAACGCAGATCGAAGAGTATGTACCGAAACATACACCAATCAATAATGCGAACGAGAAGCCGCGGATAACATCGCCGCCGAAGATGAACAATACCAGCAAGATCAATATTACTGTTAACGCAGTAATAATGGTACGGCTAAGGGTATTATTGATCGCATCGTTAATTACCGCCTTAGGCTCATCTGTTTTAGCATGGTGCAGGTTCAGGAACTCGCGGATACGGTCGAACACCACCACGGTATCGTTGATCGAGTAACCGATTACCGTTAATATCGCCGCGATGAACGACTGGTCGATATCAAGCGAGAACGGAAGCACGTCTTTAAAAATAGAGAAGAACGATAATACCATCAGGGCATCGTGTGCGGTTGCAACCATCGCACCCAAACTGAACTGCCATTTACGGAAACGGATCAGGATGTAAGCAGAGATAATGATGATAGCGAATATTACCGTTAAACCTGCCGATTTCTTTAAGCCGTTGGCGATGGTTGGGTCAACCTTTTGCTGGCTTGAAATATTGGCACGGGTGATCTTTGTTTTCGGGTTAGCCGAAAGTGATTTGATCAGCTGGTCTTTTACCAGTGAATCGGCGTTAGCAGCCTTGCTGTTAATCAGGTATTTGGTAGTGATAGAGATCCTGTCGGTACCGAAAGTCTTCACCTCGTTACCTTCACCCAAGCTCTTATCAACTATTTTACGAACGTCTTCAGTAGTTACACCCGGATCGTTGAACTTAACCACGTAATTATGACCACCTACGAAATCGACACCATAGTTAAAACCTTGCCATGCCATCGAAATTAAACCAAGCGTAATAAATGCGCCAGAGAAAATATAGAATTTGAAGCGGTTCTTAACGAAAGCGTAGTTAGCGTTTTTAAAGGTATGCGAACTCCATGGGTTCGAGAATTTGATATCCCAGCCTTTGCCAAGCATATACTCGAAGATCAGCCTCGAGATCAGTAATGAACAGAACAATGAAGTGGTGATACCGATCATTAACGTAATTGCAAAACCCTGGATAGGACCTGAACCGAAGATATAAAGGATTAAACCGGTTAAGAAGGTACTGATGTTCGAGTCGAGGATTGATGATAAGGCATGTTTAAAGCCATCATTGATTGCAATACGTAATGATTTACCGGCGGCTAGCTCTTCGCGGCATCGCTCATAGATCAGTACGTTAGCATCCACCGAGATACCGAGCGTTAACACGATACCTGCAACACCCGGCATGGTTAACACCGCACCAAGGCTGGTTAACACACCCATCAGGAAGAAGATGTTCACAATCACCG
>DATCQV010000144.1:0-48544 GCA_036569325.1 Mucilaginibacter sp.
GTTTGTGATATTTAAGAAGTGGTGAGTAATTTGAAGAAGTGGTGATTTGAAAATTTGAAGACGGGCTGATTCGATTGTTAGTTCAATTTCTTATTCACAATCCTATCCATATAATCCTGGATAAACGCTTTGCAATCATTCATTCCTTTGGTGACTTCGATATTTTGCGCTACGTTGAGGAGGTTTTTGGTGAGGCCTTTGTCTGTAGCTGAAAATATTCCTACAAATTTCTTCCCGTCAAATAAATAAGTGTAATTGCCCTGCATGAACTGGTAAATATTGCCGGGTGAGTTGATAACCCGCGGTGTTTCGGATGGCAGGTTAGCTATAAGACTTCTCCCCCATGAACGGAACGGTTGATTATAGCCAATTAGATCGGCAACCGAAGGGTAAATATCCATTTGTGACGCCATGTCTGTACGAACGCCTTTTAAGTTGAAACCTGCGTTAGGGCTGTAAAACAGGATAGGTACGGCAAAACGGTTAATATCCTTGCTATACTCGGGGTAATAAGTTTGATTGGTATGGTCGGCAGTGATGACGAAGATGGTATTGACATACCAGGGCTGCGTTTTGGCGTAATTAAAAAAGTTTCTGAGCGCATTATCGGTGTACTGCACGCATTTATCGATAGCCAGCGGGCCACCCTTGAAACGGGCTTTATATTTTTCGGGGATCTGGAATGGGTCGTGCGACGAAAGGCTGAACAGTGTGGCCATAAAAGGCTGCTTTTGCATGCTCAGCGTTTTGCCCATGAACTGCATAAAGGGTTCGTCCCATATCCCCCACACGCCGTCGAAGTCATTTTCATTGTTGTATTCGGTGCGGCCGTAGTAATGCTGATAACCCAACACACTGCCGAAACCCTGAAATCCCATTGACCCGTTGGCCGCGCCGTGAAAGAACGAGGTTTCATAACCCATGGTGTCGCAAATAGAAACGATAGATTGGATCTGCTGCTTGGCATAAGGCGATGACGTAAATGCCGTTTGAAACGACGGTATCCCCGCCAAAACCGAAGACATAGCGTGGATGGACTGCCGCCCGTTGGCGTAAGCGTTTGTAAATATGAGGCTGCTATTAGACAGTGAATCGAGGAAAGGCGTGTACGACACGAAGCCGGGAATATGCGTGTAGCGGTTCATGCTGCCCCAAAACTCGCGGGCCATACTTTCGAGGATGATAATAACCACGTTTGGCTTTATCACAGCACCGGTTTTATATTCTTTAATAGGCTTAATGTTGTCTTCGATGTACTTTTCGGTCACCCAATTTTCCACCTTAAAATTATTGCTACCCAGTGTTCGGAAAACAGCAAAGGGAGTGTTGAGCACAATGTCTCCCTGGTTTGGTACGGTGACATGCTTATAGGCATCCACCATGTTGAGCGGCCGGGTACTGTGCGCAAAATCGCCCCGGATACCGCCAATCATCAAAAATATAACGAGCACGAACGCCACAGCTGACGTTATGAAATACTGCTTTGTGTTTCTGAACTGTTGGGGCTTAACCTTTACCCGGTTATACAGCCAAACCCAGGCAACGCAGCAAATGATGTAAATGGCGATCACATACCAATAAGCGCCGGAAAAATGTTTGAACAAAGCTTTTTTGTTGCTTTCGTCGGAAAGTAGATCAAGAGTTGCTTTGGTGGAGCGTACCTGGCTGAAGCGGTAATAGATGATATCTACAAAATTGGTGGCGTAGGCCAGGAAGTTGGTAATGAAATATAAAATACCCAGCCGTTTCTGGAATTTAGGCCGCGTATTAATTTTTAAAGGCAGAATACTTAAAATAATGAAGAGGCTGTTGATGTACAGTAAAGCAGTCGTATCGAACGCTACGCCGTGGTAACATAATTTCAGCAAGGCGCCGATGCTATCTACAGAAAAAAGGTGCGTATTGAATGCAAAGAACAACACCCTCACAATGAAGTAGAACAGATAGGCCAGGAACAACCTGTATAAAAGAGTTTTGTATTCCTGCAGGCGGAGCGCGTTATTCATCAATGCTTAAATAGTTCCCCATTTTCAGCGATTGGTTGTAAAAGGGGTAGTTTTAAGCGAAGATAAGCCGGTTGTGATTAATTATTTAACAATTAATTTACCCCGAATTTAATTTTACAAAATATTAACAGAATGGGGGTGGCGACTTCTTGCTTACACAAGCATTGTTTAGGTGAGGGCGAACTTATGTATTTTTGTCATCTTGAGCGCGGGCGAAAGATCTTGTATATCATACATCCCGAAAATGCATGGGTGCCAATGTATTAATGAATAAGATCCTTCACTACGTTCAGGATGACAAAGGGGAATTGAAGGTAACGAAAAATCACGCCGATATAGCGTTAATAATATCGTACTGCGTAATGATCTCGATCTCACCAGCATGTTCAACCAGTACGGCTATATTATCCTTATTGATCATCGCCGAGATCTTATCGATTGAGGTATTGATATCCACAAACGGGAACGGCGCAGTGGTAATATTTTTTATAGGCTGAGATTTGATCGAGGGGTTTTCGATCAGCGAGTTCAAAATATCGCTTTCGGTTATTTTACCAATCACCATGCCCTGCTGGGTTACCGGGATCTGCGAGATGTTAAGCGATTTGATGGTATTTATGGCTTCCAGTACCGTTTTCTCGCAATCGATGGTGATGATCTGCTGGCTTTCCTTTTTTTGGATGATGTTGCGGGCGGTGAGCTTTTCGTCCTTTAAAAATCCGCGGTCGCGCAGCCAGTCGTCGTTGTACATTTTACCGAGATAACGGGTTCCGTGATCGGGGAAGATCACAACAACCACATCGCCTTCTTTGAAGCGGTCTTTCATTTGCAGCAGCCCGGCAATTGCCGAACCGGTAGAGTTACCTGCGAAGATGCCTTCTTTACGGGCTATTTCGCGGGTCATCAGGGCAGCGTCTTTATCGGTTACCTTTTCAAAATGATCGATCAGGCTGAAGTCGACGTTTTGCGGAAGAAAGTCTTCGCCGATGCCTTCTGTGATGTAGGGATAGATCTCATTCTTATCCATTATACCTGTCTCCTTGTACTTTTTAAATACAGAGCCATAGGTATCAATGCCCAGCACCTGGATATTTGGGTTCTTTTCCTTAAGGTATTTAGCTATGCCCGATATAGTGCCGCCTGTGCCCACACCAGCAATCAGGTGGGTTATTTTGCCTTCGGTTTGCTCCCAGATCTCCGGACCGGTAGATTCATAGTGCGCTTGCGAATTCGAAAGATTATCATACTGATTAGGTTTCCATGAGTTGGGCACCTCCCGCTCCAGTCGCGACGAAACAGAGTAATAAGAACGTGCATCCTCCGGATCAACGTTGGTTGGGCAAACGATCACCTCAGCACCAAAAGCACGCAAAGCGTCGAACTTTTCTTTCGACTGTTTATCGGTACTGGTAAAGATGCATTTGTAACCTTTGATAACGGCAGCGATAGCCAAGCCCATACCGGTATTGCCCGATGTTCCTTCAATGATGGTTCCGCCGGGTTTGAGCTTACCGCTTTTTTCAGCGTCTTCAATCATTTTAAGCGCCATGCGGTCTTTGATCGAGTTACCGGGATTGGTGGTTTCGATCTTGGCCAGCACGGTTGCAGGGATGTCTTTGGTTACCTTATTGAGCTTCACCATTGGCGTATTGCCCACGGTTTCTAATATATTATTGTACCACATAGATGTCAGGAATAATTGAGCCGCGTTGAGTAGCGGGTTACCTCAAAATTAGCTTTATCTTTTCGGATTTACGAAGGTTTGGAGGCGAATTTATTCCCTATTTATCATAGAATCAATCCCTGTCTGTCATTATAAGGTACGAAGTAATCTCCCCATAACGCATTGACAATGCGTACCACCGTTAATACACAGCCGTTGTTGCAAGGCCCATAAGATTTCTCGCTCTCGCTCGAATGACAACAAGGAGGGAAACTTAAAATATCAGGTGCTTTACCGTCAATCCGTTATTGATCAGTTGCTTTAAAGACTCAATACCTATTTTCAGGTGGGTTTCTACGTATTGTTCAGTTACAGATGAGTCGCTTTCGGCAGTTTTTACACCTTCAGGGATCATTGGCTGATCGGATACCAGCAACAGGGCTCCGGTTGGGATCTTGTTGGCGAAACCGGTGGTGAAGATGGTGGCAGTTTCCATGTCGATAGCCATTGCGCGAAGGGTTTTCAGGTATTTTTTAAATTCCTTATCGTGCTCCCAAACGCGGCGGTTGGTGGTGTAGCAGGTTCCGGTAAAGTAGTCACGGCTGAAATCGCGAATGGTGGTCGATATCGCTTTTTGCAGGGCGAAAGCCGGAAGCGCCGGCACTTCGGCAGGCATGTAGTCGTTCGAAGTACCTTCTCCCCTTATGGCCGCGATGGGCAGAATCAGGTCGCCTACATTATTTTTCTTTTTCAAACCGCCGCATTTGCCGAGGAAGATCACCGCTTTTGGTTTAACGGCTGTCAACAGATCCATTATCGTAGCCGCTACAGAACTCCCCATACCGAAGTTGATAATGGTGATGCCGTTGGCGGTTACGCTTTGCATTGGCTTATCGAGGCCCAGTATGGGCGCGTTATCATTCCACTGCGAAAAGAGCTGCAGGTATTTAGAGAAATTGGTAAGGATGATATATTGACCAAAATCGGCCAGCGGGCGACCGGTGTAACGCGGCAGCCAGTTTACCACGATTGCTTCCTTGGTTTTCAGACCCGGTGTTACGGGCGTGTGTACTTCCTTTATTTTGCCAGCAATTTCAGGGGGCAACTGGTCTTTTTTTACATCTAATTCTTCGTTCATAGTATTTGTATTATCGTGTTGCGGCAGCATACCTGCGGGCATACGGCCCTTTATTATACAACAAACCCCGGCGTTAACCAGGGCTTGCATGTTCATTTAAATATAAAGACTGGCTGTATGCTTATCATTAAGCTACCTTTAATTTTTTAAGATCAGATTTTTCAAACTTCTCGTGTGCGTAATCTAAAGTCACATTCAGTCGTTTCACATCTTTCTTCGATGGGAAGTCGAACATCGCGTCGATCATGATGGCTTCGCAAATAGAGCGAAGGCCACGTGCGCCGAGCTTAAATTCGACCGCCTTGTCGACTATGAAGTCGAGTACCTCGTTTTCAAACTCGAGTTTCACACCTTCGTATTCGAAAAGCTTTTTGTATTGTTTCAATAACGAGTTCTTCGGCTCAGTTAGGATATTGTGCAGTGCTTCCCTGTCCAACGGGTTCAAATAGGTCAGCACCGGCAAACGGCCTATCAGTTCGGGGATTAGCCCGAACGATTTCAAATCCTGTGGAGTGATGTATTTGTACAGGTTTTTCAGGTCGATGTCGTTATCCTCGCGTTTCATCTTGTAACCAACGGTCTGCGTGCGCAGGCGGTTAGCAATTTTACGTTCGATACCGTCGAAGGCGCCGCCGCAAATGAACAGGATGTTGTTGGTGTTCACTGTGATCATTTTCTGATCAGGGTGCTTACGACCGCCCTGTGGTGGTACGTTCACATTAGTTCCTTCCAGAATTTTCAGCAATGCCTGTTGTACGCCTTCGCCTGATACATCGCGGGTGATGGAAGCGTTATCGCTCTTGCGGGCAATCTTATCCACCTCATCGATATAAACGATACCGCGCTCGGCAGTGGCTACATCATAATCGGCTGATTGCAGTAAACGGGTAAGGATACTTTCCACGTCCTCGCCTACATAGCCTGCCTCGGTTAATACCGTGGCATCGCAAATGCAGAAAGGCACGTTCAATATTTTTGCCAGCGTTTTGGCCAGCAGGGTTTTACCGGTACCTGTCTCCCCTACCATAATGATGTTCGACTTCTCGATCTCCACATCATCTTTTTCTACGCGCTGGTTTAAGCGCTTGTAGTGATTGTAAACCGCAACGGAAAGTATCTTCTTGGCATCATCCTGACCAATTACATACTGATCGAGATGTGCCTTAATTTCGATCGGCTTCAGTGCCGCGGGTGCGCTTGGTGATGTTTTTACCTTACGTACCTTCAGTTCTTCGGCCAGAATCTCGTTAGCCTGGTTAACGCATTTATCACAGATGTGCGCGTCGAGGCCGGCAATCAGCATCAGGGAATCCTGCTTACCAGCTCCACAAAACGAACACCTGATCTCCTTGCTGTTTTTATTCATTGCTAAAGTTTATTTAACAAATTTAAATAATTGATATGAGAATAAAAAGAATAGCACCTGCGGCCGATAGTGAAACCACCGGCTGCAGGCGTATCATATTTTATAACTTACTTACGACTTCTTTGTTTTATTGCCACGCAATATTTCGTCAACCATACCAAATTCTTTGGCTTCTTCGGCAGTCATCCAGTAGTCACGATCTGATGCATCCCAAACTTTTTGATAAGGAGCACCGCTATGATCGGCTATGATCTGGTACAGTTCCTTTTTCAATTTGGTGATCTCGTTATATGTAATTTCGATATCACTTTGCTGGCCTTGTGCGCCACCGGATGGTTGGTGAATCATCACCCTTGAGTGCGGGAGAGCAGACCTTTTACCTTCTGTACCTGCAACCAGCAATACTGCAGCCATAGAAGCTGCCATACCTGTACAGATAGTTCCAACATCGTTCGAGATCAGCTGCATGGTATCGTAAATACCTAAACCTGCATAAACCGAACCGCCCGGCGAGTTGATATAGATTTGGATATCGCGCTTGTTATCGGCCGATTGTAAAAACAATAACTGCGCCTGTATAACATTAGCCATGCTTTCATAAATAGCCTCGCCCATAAAAATGATGCGATCCATCATTAAACGCGAAAACACGTCAAGCTGGGAAATATTCAGCTGGCGCTCCTCAATGATGTAAGGCGTCATACCGGTAATTCCTCCGTTAGTCACAATGCCCGACGGCGTTGCGCTTCTTTCAACTCCTGCTATAAACCTATCTACGTTTAAGCCATTAAGCCTGTGGTGCTTAACAGCATATTTTCTGAATTCGTTCTTATCGATATTACTGCTCATGATTTTTTTGTTAGATGTGCGGGTTTTAATCGCGATAAATATAGTTGTTACTTAAATACTTTTATTACCAGAAAGTTTTTTATTTGGGTCAGAAAGTCAGTGAAGTCCGGAAGATGATTTGCAGGTTATCGTTTTGAGCGGATACAGAAAGTCCGGAAGCGATTGCTCACTTCCGGACTTATATTTTAAATCCTCTGTCTTTTTCGTCTTTCGGACTTTCCGGACATCGAACTTTTCCGACTCAAAACTAACGAGCAAACTCGTTAGTAAACTCGCTATAAGTTATCTCTTTCGGCTCTAACGTAACAACGTTGCGGATATAATCAAATACTTTAAGGGCCTTTACCTCTTCAAATATTTTGTTCGCATTTTCCTTGTTCTGCAGGTATTGTACCGCATACTGGCCTAATTGCTCCTCGTCTAACGGCTGACCGTACATGGTGAACTGCTGACCTAAACGCGCTTTAGCTAACTGGAATACATCTTCGTATTCAATTTTCAGGTCGTTAGCGTTCATCACTTTATTTTCAATCAGCGTCCATTTCAGATTTTTCGCAAAATCATCATAACCTGCTGCCAATTCTTCGTCGGTAAGTTTCTCGTTGGTTACTTTCAACCAGCGTTTCAGGAACTCATCAGGAAGATTGAACTGTACTTTGCTCAACCCGAAATCAAGGATATCCTGCTGCAGTTTACGCTCCGAATCCTGAACCATCATCGCCTCAATTTCTTCGGTGATTTTAGTTTTGAATTCCTCTTCGGTGGTTACTTTACCTGCGCCAAATAATTTATCAAAGAACTCCTGGTTCAGATCACCTTCTTCCAAACGGTTAATGTTTTTAACGGTTAAGCGGAAGTCGGATTTCAGATCTGCTGCTGCGTCTTCATCAATTTTGAGTAAGGCGGCAATTTTGGGCTCGTCGTTACCATAAGCTTTCTGAAGATCGATCACCTTTTCGTCGCCTTTTTTCAAACCAATCAATGATTTTTTTATCTTTTCGTCTTTGATCAGGTCTAAACGAACTGAAGCGGTGTTGCTGATGCCTCCCTCAAAAACAGAACCATCCGGCGAAAGCTGCGCTAAATCTGAATAAAGCACATCATCATCTGCCGATACGTCAGGATTTGTCATTTTGCCATAGCTGCGGCGGATATTTTTGATCCTTGCGGCTAACGTTTCGTCATCAACCTTGATGTTGTATTGGGTTAATTTATCCTTCGATGAGAACTCGACAGAAAAATCAGGAGCCAAACCAACTTCGTAGTTAAATTCGAAGTTATCGGCAAAATCCCAGTTATATTCTTTCTCGTCGTCCATTTTCGGAAGCGGCTGACCCAATACTTCCAGTTTTTCATCCTCGATGTATTTGTTCAGGCTATCAGATAACAGGTTGTTGATCTCATCAACCAGAATGCTTTTGCCGTACATTTTTTTAATATGCGCAGGCGGCACCATACCCGGACGGAATCCCGGGATCCTTGCTTTTTTCGCCTGTTCTTTAATGGCTTTGTCAACGCGCGGCTGGTAGTCTTCCGGGTTGATGTTTATTTTTACAACTGCATTCAGGTTGTCGATCTTTTCCTGTGAAATATTCATTTTTTAACGGTATTTAAACTTGTGCAAAGCGGGCATTAAAAATAACGTTAGGTTGCGCCTGCTTTTGGAGGGGCAAAGGTAGGAAAAAAGTATGGAAGTTAAAAAAGAGGTAAAAGGTTAAAGCTGAAAGGGGAAAGCGAAAAGGTAAAAAATAAAATCTCCGTGTTTCTCCGCGCCTTCTTTGTGCTCTCCGTGGTTGACCACAGGAGGACACGGAGGAGGCACAGAGGTCACGGAGTTTTATTATTACAAGTTGTCGTTTTCCAGAACGAAGGTTAACGAAAAGGTTTTACCGGTATCGCCGGGTTTTTCCACCGCAATAACCTGCGATACGATATATCCATCATTGAGATAGCTGTTGATAGTGGGGTATTCAACTTCCTTAAATCCGTTTGCGGCTACGAAATTGTCTGTGGAGCTGTTAACAGTGACTACTTTTTGCATGATTTTGTTATTTAAATTGATGTAGATTCAGGTAAATACCAGGGCAGGGAACCCTGATTGGTGCGGTATAAAATTACAACTTATTATGGAATTAAAAAGCTGTTTGATAACGATTTACGCTGTTAACATTTATTAGCCCGTTATTAAGCGGAGTCGCTGGAATTTGAGGCTAAAGCCTTTTGCCGTCGACTAAAGTCAACGGCAATATTGACGCTGCCGGGGCACAAAAAATAATCGGGGTAAAAACAATGGCGGGCCTTTTTGGGTCTGCATTGTTTTTTATAGAAGGAATTTAGTTTGATGCGGTAAAGCTGTTAGCCTGGAATTTTACCACCTTGTTGTTTACCGGTTTTGTTGTTTTCAAATAGGCGTACATTGCTCTAAGATCGCTTTCTGTCATGCCGCTGTAGCCGTACCAGGGCATAATGGTTTGAGGGTCATTCGCCGAAATATTGGTTGCCTTTGACTTATCGGCATAAGCCTTAAAACGCTGCACAAATATATCTGCCGACCAGCTGCCTATACCCGTCGCCGGGTCGGGTGTGATATTGGCGGAGCGGATGGCGTTCGCCCCTACCCTGAACTCGCGGCCGCCGGCAAATTCCATTCCTGCAACCATTTTACCTTTAACATTCTGAGTATGGCAATCAATGCAACCGCCGGCATTAACCAGATAGCCTCCATATTTAACGGTGTCAGTTACAGGCGGAATAGTTCCAAGCGTTGCCTTCTTCGGCATGGTATGCACAATAAAATTCAGCGGAAAATCGTAAGTGGCGCGGGCATAGGTTGCCTGAATGGGCTTTAAGGTGCGAATATACGCGATAATACTGTACACATCTTCACGGCTTAGTCTGGAATACGCAGGCCATGGCATTAACGGAAAAATAGCCGAACCATCTTTGCGTACACCGGTTGTAATAGCGCGGAAAAGTTCGCCGTCTGTCCAGGTACTGAGGTTGTACGGGGTAATGTTGGGCACCTGTACATTTCCGGGGAAATTTACCTTATGATCAAAAACTTCGCCGCCTTGTCCAAGCTTTCCATCTAATACCGGACCTGCATATTTAGAG
Source organism: Mucilaginibacter sp. (assembly GCA_036569325.1). Classification (GTDB taxonomy): domain Bacteria; phylum Bacteroidota; class Bacteroidia; order Sphingobacteriales; family Sphingobacteriaceae; genus Mucilaginibacter. The sequence goes on from DATCQV010000144.1 coordinate 10,137, forward strand.
AAATCGCGGCGCGAATGGCAGTCTACACAAAGCACGACTTTGTTCACCAAATATTCGCCGCGGGACAAGCGTTGTGGAGTAGCCTCCACCTTAATGTTTTCGGCCTCGCCAACATTAGGCAGGGCCAGCGTAACGTAGGATAATCCGATTACAACGATAAGCAAAACGGCTATTACGATATATAACAGCGCTTTTCCAAGCTTTTTCATGTGATGGTTGGTTGATTATTTATCAGGTTGATTTTGATCGCTTATCAATTCCCCTTCTCTACCGAAGCTCCGTCTGATTTATTGGTGTTCACGTTCTGCGGATTGCCGAAATACCTGATCACTGCTCCGTCGCTGGCACGCACAGTAAGCGAATTTAATATATTTACTTCACATTCCGAGCCATCTGTCGCTTTTACTATTCCATCGTTACTCACAAACTCTTTCGCATATACCTTACTGCCATCGCTCAGCTGGATATCATGCTCTGCAGCCTGTCCTTTTAAATTTAACTCCGAGGCATCGCTGGCGCGGGTGGTTACACGTTTGGCTGTAAGATCTAAGCTTATTCTTGAGCCGTCGGAAAGGCCGATATGCAGGTCGTTAGCAGTTATTTTACCATCAGAGGTTATTTCTGATGCATCACCTGCACGCAATTCTTCAACCTTAGTTACCGGGACTTTTACAATGATCTCACCGCTGTTGCACACGTTCTTTTTTATATAGATGCGCAGCACACCGCCCTCAACGTTCGTTCTTATAAATTTAATGATGTTATCGTCGGCAGTTACGTTAATTGTTTTGGATGAGCTATCCTGCTTGATGATCACTTTGAAAGCATCGGATACAGAAACTCCCCTATAATCGCCTACGTTACGATTCTCGGTGATCTGGTTGCCTGAACCACGTAAGCAATGGAACCTGCACGATGATGCCGCTAAAACAATGCCCGCAGCTGCAGTTAATATGATGAAATTGATCTTTTTCATGATGATGATTAGTTGTGATTGAAAGCTTTTATTTGATTTTGACTACAAGCCCGGTATTTAAGTTACATCAAAAATAAAAAAAGCTACCAGATTGTGATAGCTTTTCATATTTATATAAGGGAGCAAGCGAGCGATAAGGTATTAAAGATCAGCGATGTTATCAGCTTTATTGGCTACAAACTCTCTTACCGGTTTCTTTGTAGAATGTTCGGCTAAGAAGTTTTTGTTATCTACGTTTTCGTCGCGGTCGCATTTTAAAGAGAAGTCGTTTACCTTACCATTTAAGCAGATCTTAGCATTGTCGGCTACGATGACGTTGGCGTTAAAAACATCCATGTTTAGTTTAGCGGTGGCGTTGTCGTGCAGGTCAACATCAAACTCTATCTTAGAAAGGTCGCCGAATGATTTTACTTCAGCTTTGTCGTAGGCAGAGATTCCGCGTAAGTCATTTGCGGTAACCCAAACCACTAATTTATCGGCTTTGTAAGATGAGATCTTTAACACACCGTTCTTGCTTTGAACAACGGCGTTTTCGCTGTAATATTTGTTGTAAACTTTAACCTGATCGGCAGGGCCGTCTGATACGAACAATTGAACGTTGCCGTAAACTTCGATCTTGTTGATGGCGGTGATGTCGGTTAATACGGTATAAGTATCGTCAGCATTTTTTACGGTGGCTGCGTTGGCGTTATTGCTGATTCCGAATGCTAAACTAAGCACTGCAAGGAAAGTTACTATTGAGGTTTTCATGATATGTTGAATTTTGATTGTCAAGTATTTATGTTCTAATTACACCTATAAGACGAACGCAAATAAGGCTTCGTTACAGCCGATTAGCCTCTAATAGGCGTAGGGGTGGTTTTACTCGGTAAACGGCAAAAAACAGTCGGCGAAAAGATGGGGAAGATAGAGTCAGGAGCCAAGAATCAAGAGCCAAGACAGGAAGCATAGAGGCAAGAAATCAAGATATAAGATTCAAGACAAGGAAAAGAAAGAGGAGAGATTAAGATCAGGATACAAAAAGCGAAGAATATTGAGCAGCAATATTTCTTGGTTCTTGATTCCTGATTCTTGGCTCTCACCTCTTGATTCTTGGCTCCTCTTGGTTCCTGGCTCTCTTCTCTCTATCTTGCACTATGCAATATGTTTTAGGCGTCGATATTGGTACGGGCAGCGTGAAGGCCGTAGCGGTGGATTTACAGGGTAAGGCGTTTGCCGATAATCAGTTATTTTACGCTTTCAGTGCGCCGAAGCCGGGCTATCACGAGCAAGATCCGGAGCAGTTGTGGCGTGCTTTTAAAGATTGCATCAGGGGCCTGGTGAATAAGATTGGCATACCGCCGCAAGCCGTTGGTCTGAGCAGTGCTATGCACAGCCTGATTCCGGTTGATGAACAGTGTGATGCCTTAGCGCCGATGATAACCTGGGCCGATAACCGTGCGGCAGAAATTGCGGGACGACTAAGGGCTACACCAAAGGGCATGGCCATATACAAAGCAACAGGTACGCCGTTGCATGCCATGTCGCCATTGTGTAAGATCATTTGGATGAGGGAAAATGACCTTGCGCTTTTTAACCGGACGTACAAATTCGTCTCGATAAAGGAATACATCTGGCACAAGCTTTTTGGAGAATTTAAGATCGATTGGGCGGGCGCCTCATCTACTGGCTTGTTTGATATTGAAAAACGGGCATGGCATCCGGCGGCGTTTGAAATGGCGGGGATAACGACCGCTTCGCTTTCAGATGCCATTGCTACGAATTATAAAAGAATGTATTCAACGGGGAAGGATTTGGACTTTCTGCCGTCCGGCACGCCATTTATTATAGGGGCAAGCGATGGCTGCCTGGCCAACTTGGGCAGCATGGCTGATAGGCCTGGCATTGCGGCAGTTACCATTGGCACCAGCGGAGCGGTAAGGGTAGCCAGCAACACGCCCCTGCCCAATGAGCAGGCCATGACCTTCAGCTATATACTCGACGAGCAAACCTACATCTGCGGCGGGCCGATCAACAACGGTGGCATTGCGCTGCAATGGTGGTTAAAAAACATGCATCCCAATCCTACTACCAACGATTACGCCAACCTGTTTACCCAGGCGGTAACCGTTAAGCCGGGCAGTGATGGATTGATCTTTCTCCCCTACCTTACCGGCGAGCGTGCCCCGATATGGGACAGCGAAAGCTGCGGGAACTTCTTCGGCATTAAACTGCAGCATACGCAAGCGCATTTTTCAAGAGCTGTGATTGAGGGGATTTGTTTTGCTTTGAAGGATGTATTGGATGCGGTTCAACAAAACTCGGCGCCTATTGTGCAGATAAATGTAAGCGGAGGCTTTACACGGTCGGAGTTGTGGGTGCAAACACTGTCAGATATCACCGGGAAGAAGTTAGCAATTGTGCAAAGCGAGGATGCCTCGGCCGTTGGCGCTGCATGGATGGCGTTGAAAGGGATTGATGCGAATTGGAAGTATCCTTCAAGCAGCGATGCTGTGTTTTATAAGCCGATAGCAGAGAATGCGGCGGTGTACAGAGATTCGTTTGAGGTTTATAAAAAGTTGTATAGGAGTTTGAAGGAGGTGATGCATGGGGAACAATTGCCGGCAATCGACGGAATGTCATGCTGAGTTATAAAGTCCGGAGCCTCTGAAGGTGAAATGACAAAAGATGGGTGTCATGGGTAGGTACAAGCTTGCACTGAGGTTCTCGAAGTGGAGCATGAGCGCCGGGCTTGTACGCCATGCTTAGCGCGCGAACATTGGCCATTGCACACGCCGCCCTTCGACAAGCTCAGGACGACATCCGCCTGCACGTTCAATTTAACTTGTCATGGGTAGGTACTCGAAGCATGAGGGCTGGCCTCGCCGATCGATATCGCCTACTATGCATACGGGTCAGGCCTTCGCGCGCATCCTTCGAGAGCCTCAGGATGACAGTCACCTTCGAGAGCCTCAGGATGACCAGCCGCGCGTGTTCACCACTTAGTTGCTTATATCTCCTTTACATCCCCGGCTTTTATCCATCCTTCACTTCCGTTCACCAATTTGATCTTCAGCCAGCCGTTATTGGTATCGAGGATATTTACTTTGGTACCTTCGTGAATAACAAACAGTGCAGCCGACTTATCAATTGGACCACTTTTTACATTTACAGAGTTGCTGAAAACAATCCCCTCTTTGTTGCTGCTGAAATAATTTACCTGTATTATTGCCATGAAGATGGTAAACGCCCCTAAAATAAACAGCGTTATTGCTCCATAGAACGAAGCTCGTTTGGCATTGACCGTACCTGCAAAATAATAGAGTATCAACACACCCGATCCTACCAAGACCAATAGCACAGCAAGCCACCCCAGCGTGTTAGCAGGGATGCCTAAAATAAATCCTCTCCACCATTTGGTAACGAAGAATTCAGGTGCTTCGTCAATTTTATCAGTAGTGCGCTGGTTTACAAAGCGGATATTGAAATTGATATCTTCATCACCCGGGGCCAGTTTGCGGGCCTTGCCGTAGTATAATAAAGCCGATGGGACGTCACCATTCTTGAAACTGGCATTGCCCATATTGTAATACAACGCGGCCGATTCATAGCCTGCATTCAATACCTGTTGGTAGGCTGTTATAGCTTCCTTGTACTGCCCTTTGCCGTAGTCGGCGTTGCCGGCAGCCAGTAATTGCTGCACGTTATCCGCTCCGAAACAAATTGAAGGAACTACAAATGCAATGAGGATATATAATGCGCGTTTCAACATTTTAAATCTTGTCTTCAATATCGTTAATAATTCCTTTGGCCTTTTCAAACACCTCCTGTTTGGTAATGTGTGTTACCGGGGCGTAGCGGGCCATTTCGCACAGGTCGAGGGTTTCGAGTACACGGTTAACCAGGGGCTCGTCGGAGAGCTTGGTTTTGAGTACAGATGCAATGGTTTCCCTATCGAGGTTGGCATAAGGGATGTTCAGCTTATCGCTTAAATAACCGTACATGCCTTTAAAAACATCCTCATAAAATTCGGCAGTATTGTTGGCCTGCAATTGCTTTTGTGCATTGGCGAGGTGCCTGGCAGCAACCTTGCTTGCGCGGCGATTTTTCACCATTACAATATCGGCGTTGCGCGCGATCATCCGGTTGCGGTAATTGTAAGCGCCGATACATGCCAGCGGACCGAGGATCAATAACAAATAAAATCCCGCTGAACCAAAAAATCCTTCGCCGGGTTTGGTTAATTCTGCATCGCCGGTTTTGATATAGCGGATATCGTTACCGAGCGTTTTCAGATCCTGTTTGCCGGAACCTGCCAAAGCGGTGACGTTATTTTCGGCTACGCCTTTGTTAACCTTAATTTTAAAATCTTTCGAGGTGAGGGTAACGTATTTTTCCGTCGCGGGGTTAAAGTAAGAGAATTTCAAAGGGTCGATCTTATATTCGCCCTGATGCCTTGGAATAAGCAGATAATTATAGATCCGGCTACCCGCACCATGTTGTGTAGAAGTGTCAGTTATTTTCGGGTCGTATTTGTCAAAGTCTGGTGGAAAATTTGTGTTAGGGGCTTTAAGCAACTTAATATTTCCGGCACCGGTAACCTTAACATTATAATTGAGCGGCTCGTTGGCCTTCAATTCAGTTTTATCAACGCCGGCTTCGATGTTAAACGTGCCTACAGCACCGGTAAAGCTATCGGGTTTGCCGGCATCGGGCAATGGTTTCACATGGATGGTGACAGGTAAGCTTTTGGCCTGGTATTTTACCTGCTTGAACGATCCGCCAAAAAACTGATCGATGGGGTCGGCGCTGCGCACCGGCTGGCGCACCAGGAATGTCATTTCAAAGGGATCAATAGTGATGTTGCCGCTATGTTCGGGGAACAGGATGGATTGTTTAATATCGGCCGTGTTGTATTTCAGCCCTTTGTAGGTTTCCACCTTCCATTGCACCTGCTGCTGCTGTTGCTGCTGCGGAGTTTTAGTGTCCTCGTTATAAAATCCGGTAAGGTCGGGAATTTTGTCCACGCGGCTATCATCGATACCGATGCGGGTGTACAGCCTGAAACTTACCGTTATCTGCTGCCCCTGGTAAACATTCGATTTGTCGGGCACCACGCGCAGGAAGATCTGTTTGGATAATTCCGCAGGATTTGCTTGCTCCACATCGGCTTCCGAACCGGCTTGCCGCGCATTGCGCTGCTGTTGCGGATTGCCTTTTACAACTTTTATGCGGATAGGATTAGTGGTGTACTTTTTGCCATTTACAGTAATAGAGGCAGAGCCAATGGTCACCTCGCCCTCGCTCGTCGCCATTAAAATATAGCTCACGCTGTTGCTAACGGTCGTACTGCCATTGATAGACTCCATGCTGGTAGACTGGTTAGGTCCTGATAATACCTGCAAACCGCGCCACACCGGCGGCATAAACTCACCGGCATTCCCGTTTACCGCAAACTCCACCTGGAACTGCTCGCCTACCGCCACGGTGGTTTTGCTCACCTGCGCGGTAAACTTCACCTCCTGGGCAAACAGGTTTGTCGTCCAAAAAAATAGTATTAATAATATGTAGTTCTTAGACTTCATTTTTTTAGTTGATTGAGTTGATTAAGTTGGATTGAGCTGGTTGAGTTTTTTAACCTAATCAACTTATTCAACCAAATCAACCACTCATTCCTCCCGTTACCAATCCTTCGAAACCTTGCCCCGAACGCCTTTCAGTTTTTTGTTCTTCAGCTTTTCCTGGGTTTGTTTTTCGTCGTTGTTCAAGGCATCCAGCATGCGCTCGGCATCTTCTTTCGATATCTTATTGGGCTGCTGGCTGTCCTTCTGGTCTTTTTTATCCTGATCGCTCTTGTCCTTGTTCTCTTTATTCTGATCTTTTTTGTTCTGATCTTTCTGATCCTGCTTGTTATCCTTGTTCTTATCGTCCTTATTCTGATCCTTCTTGTCCTGGTTCTTGTTGTCCTTCTGGTTCTTGTTGTCTTTGTTCTTGTCGTTATTTTTGTTGTCCTTTTGCTGCTGTTTCAGTTTTTCCTGGGCATAGGCCAAATTATAACGGGTTTGGTCGTCCTTTGGATTATTCAATAAAGCCTTTTTATAAGCCTCGATACTTTCTTCCAGTTTTTTATTCTCTAACAACGAGTTGCCTAAGTTGTGGTAAGCTGCGGCTGCCAAAGCCTTGTTGCCTTGCGTACCCGCCAGTTGGGTAAATTGCTGCCCGGCCTCATCAAACTTCTTTTGTTTGTACAGCGCATCACCGAGGTTAAAGTTGCCTTCGGTGTTCTTTTTATTGGCTGCGGCTTTACGGTAACTAGCTTCAGCCTCCGTATATTTTTGTTGCTGATAAAGCTCGTTGCCTTTATGTACAAGGCTTTTATCGGACTGCGCGAAAAGCCACGAACCCTGCAGTAAAAATAATATGATGATAATTAGCTGCCTCATGTTTTTTTCACTTCAAATAATTTCAAATTCTCGATACGGCGGCTCTTGCGGTTCGAGATAAAAAATTCGATCACCAGCAGCACAAATGCTAACGCGATAAAGATCTGGAAGCGGTCTTCAAAATCCTTAAAGCTTTTGGTGTCAACCGTTTTGCGCTGGATTTTAGCGATCTGCTCCATCACAATCCCCAAACCGCTGTTGGCATTGGTTGCGCGAACATAAGCACCGTTTCCGGCTGCCGCTATCTCCTTGCCCATGTTCTCGTCCAGCTTGCTGATAACGTTTTTACCTACGCTATCGGTATGGAAACCCACCTGGCGGCCACCCTGGTAAATAGGGATCGGCGCACCTTCCGGTGAACCAACGCCGATAACGTGGACGGTTACATCCTTATCGGTAGCGGCTTTCGCGGCAGCAACGGCATCATCCTCGTGATTCTCACCATCAGTAATAATGATCATGGCCTTGCCTGTGCCATCCTTAAAGTCAAAGGATTTCATACCGAGGTCGATAGCCGCGCCTATGGCCGTACCCTGCGTAGGCACCATATTGGTGTTGATGGTATTGATAAAGATCTTGGCGGCGGAATAATCGGTGGTGATGGGCATTTGCACATAAGCCTGACCAGCAAAAACGATGATACCCAGTCTGTCGCCCTGCAAATTATCCACCAGTTGGGAGAGCGCGCGTTTGGCGTTTTCAAGGCGACTTGGCGCCAGATCCTGCGAGAGCATACTGTTAGATACGTCGAGCAGGATCATCAAATCTGCGCTTTTGCGTTTTTCCTCTTCCATTTTCGAACCGATCTGCGGGTCGGCTGCGCCGATCACCAACATACCAAAGGCAATGGAGAACAAAATAAATTTTAACCATGGGCGCGAGAACGATACGTCGGGCATCATTCTGCCTACCACTTCCTTGTCGCCTAAAGAGCGCACGGCTTTGGTTTTCCAGCGGCTCACCGAAATGAACAGCAGGATGAACGCCGGGATGAGCCACAAGCCCCACAAAAATTCTGTATGTGCAAAACGTAACATATTTTAAGTTAAGGCCCCCTTCAGCACTGTGTTCTTTAATAAAAATTCGAGCGCCAGCAGCAGCAGGGCAATGAGTGCCAGCGGCAGGAACAGCTCCGTTTTTTTATGGTATTGCGTAACGTCGATCTTGGCTTTTTCGAGCTTATCGATCTGCTCGTAAATATTTTTCAGCGTTTTGTTATTGGTAGCGCGGAAATATTTACCGCCGGTTATATTGGCAATTTTTGTGAGCGTACCCTCATCCACATCAACTGGCACCTGCTGGTATTGAATACCGATAGGCGTTTGTACCGGGTATGGCGCATAACCTCTTGTGCCCAAACCTACCGTGTACACCCTGATGCCGAACTGTTTGGCAATTTCGGCAGCAGTGATAGGCGGGATAGAACCGGTATTGTTCGAGCCGTCTGTCAATAAAATAACCACCTTGCTTTTCACCTGACTATCCTTTAAACGGTTTACTGCGGTTGCCAACCCCATACCTATAGCGGTACCGTCCTCAATCATACCATTCTTGATATCACGATACAGGTTGATAAGTACGTCATGATCGATTGTCAGGGGGCATTGCGTAAAGCTTTCACCGCTGAAGATCACGAGGCCGATGCGGTCGTTCGGACGATCCTTGATAAAATCAATGGCGATGTCCTTTCCGGCTTCCAGACGATTGGGATGGAAATCCTCGGCGAGCATACTGCCCGAAATATCTGAGGCGATCATGATGTCGATACCCTCGGTAGTGCTATTCTGCCAGCTTAACGACGACTGCGGGCGGGCCAGCGCTACGATCAGCGCAGCTAAAGCCAGGCTTCTCAAAACAATGCCCGAATGGCGTAACAAAGGCACCATGCTCTTTTTCGGCAGCGAAAAACCCTTTACCGCCGATACACTGATGTAGCCGTATAATTTACGTTCGCGCCAGATGTACCAGGCAACGGTGACCGGGATGAGCAGCAACAACCAGAAAAATCCCGGGTGGGCAAATTCAATTCCTTTAAACACGCTGACTACCTCCTTCCGCGGGTTGGGCCGGTGTATAAGTTTGCTGCGTTTTATTGACGAAGGCCACCGCTTGCTCCATGCTCAGCTCATTGTCAACCGGCAATGGTTTTTCTTTGGCGAATTTCACCAGATCGGATAGTACCAGTACCTGACGGAGCTTCTCTCGTTCATCGTTCGCAATATCCATGTAACGCAGGGCGGCAAATATTTCGTCGGTTGTTTTTTCGTGGGTCTTGACAATGTAACGCCTTTCGAGGTATTCGCGCAGGATGTCGCTCAGTTCGATATAATAATCTTTTACAGCATCGCTCTGCCAGAGCTTTTTATCGCGCAGCTGTTGTAATTTATTGAGGGCAAGGATGTGCGCGGGGATATCGGGTTTAACCTCAACCACCGGCTTTTCCACCTTCGGCTTGTTTTTGAAATACAGGAAAGCTCCTATGGCTCCGCCGATAATTACCATAGCTACTACAATCCAGATCCAATGGTCTTTTATCCAATCGATAAAGGTATAGCTTACCGCCATTGGCTGTTTAATATCATAAATGGCCCTGGTTGTATCTACCTGTACGGTTTGCACCATCAGGGTTACGGGCGGCGTAGTCAGGCTGCCGGTAGCTGAACCGATTGGGTATGACGGGATATTATAAGTCCCCTGATCGAACGAGGTGATGGTATAAACCTGCGAAACGATGACCTGTTTTGGATCATCTTTATCTGCAATTGTATCCATGCGGCTGCTCACGATCTGTACCTTGCTGATAATAGTATCTGCCAGTTTGGGAAAGTTTACCTTATCTGTTTTGGATTGATGAACGATGAGGCGCAGGTTGGTTTGCTCGCCGATGCGGATGGTGGTTTGATCCAGCTTGGCATCGGCTGTAATATTTTGTGCGTAGGCGCCGAATACACATGCTGTTGTGAGTACAAATAATATCAGAAAACTATAAAAACCGTTCTTCATCACCTTTTCTTTTCCCGCTTTTTAAACAATGTCATTAAAGGTTTAACATAAGATTGGTGGGTGCCTATATCAGCCGTATCCACCCCTGAGCGACTGAAAACGTCTTTCAGCGCAGCGTTTCTGCGCAAGGCATCGGCCTTAAATGCCGAACGAACTTTCGGATCGGCGGTATTGATCCATTGTACCTGGCCGGTTTCCTCATCCTTAACCGGGATCAATCCCAGATTTGGAAATTCTTCTTCGTGCTTATCGAATAAACGCAGGGCAATAATGTCGTGTTTTTTATTGGCGATCTTCAGTTCATTCTCGAACGAGGGGCTCATAAAATCGGACATGATAAAGGCCGTGCATCTTTTTTTGATAACGCCGGTAAAATATTTCAGCGCTTCGGCAACGTTAGTACCCTTGTTTTCGGGCGTAAAATCTATCAGTTCGCGAATGATCATCAGGATATGCCCGCGGCCTTTTTTAGGCGGAATGAACTTTTCGATCTTATCGCTAAAGAAGATCACCCCTACCTTATCATTATTCTGAATGGCCGAGAAAGCCAGCACAGCGCAAAGCTCTGTAGCGAGGTCCTGTTTTTGCTGTAATTGCGTACCAAAGTTTTCCGACCCGCTCACATCCATCAGCAGCATCACGGTGAGCTCGCGCTCTTCGTCAAACACCTTTACATACGGGTGGTTGAAGCGGGCGGTCACGTTCCAGTCGATGGTACGGATCTCATCACCCACCTGGTACTCGCGCACCTCGCTAAAGGCCATACCCCGCCCCTTGAAGGCAGAGTGATATTCACCCGAGAAGATATGATTGCTCAATCCCCGGGTTTTGATCTCTATCTTCCGTACTTTCTTTAAAAGTTCTTTGGTGTCTTTAACCATGATGTTAGATGCAAGAGGTCAAGAATCAAGAGTCAAGATGAAAAATAAAGATTTCTGTCTTGGATCCTGGTTCTTGCCTCTTGATTCTTAAATTCTTGCCTCTTTATTAAGGTACTTCTACCGCGTTTAAAATTCCTGTGATGATGTCTTCCGATGTCATGCTCTCGGCTTCGGCTTCGTAGCTGAGGCCGATACGATGGCGCAGTACGTCGTGGCACACGGCGCGCACGTCTTCCGGGATCACGTAGCCTCTGCGCTTGATGAATGCATAAGCCTTTGATGCCAGCGCGAGGTTGATACTTGCACGTGGCGAAGCACCGAAGCTGATGAGGTTCTTGTAATTAGCCAACTTGAACTGCTCAGGGAAGCGGGTAGCGAACACAATATCGATGATATATTGTTCAATCTTCTCGTCCATATACACCTCGCGCACCACTTTGCGGGCTTTAATGATGTCCTCAGGTTTGATAACCGGATTCGGTTTCATCATGCCCTGCGGCGCTATGTTAGCGCGAACGATGCGTTTTTCCTCTTCCTTGTTCGGGTAGCCTAAAACCACCTTCAGCATAAAACGGTCAACCTGTGCTTCGGGTAACGGGTAGGTTCCCTCCTGCTCAATCGGGTTCTGTGTGGCCAATACCAAAAATGGACTTGGCAGCGGGAAGGTGTTATCACCAATGGTTACCTGGCGCTCCTGCATCGCTTCGAGCAATGCGCTCTGCACCTTTGCCGGGGCACGGTTAATCTCATCGGCCAAAATAAAATTAGAAAACAACGGGCCTTTACGAACTATAAATTCTTCTTTCTTCTGGTTATAGATCATGGTACCCAGCAAGTCGGCGGGCAGCAGATCGGGCGTGAACTGAATACGGCTGAAATCGGCCTGAATAGCTTTCGCCAATGTATTTATAGCGAGGGTTTTCGCCAAACCGGGTACGCCTTCTAAAAGAATGTGTCCATCAGCTAATAAACCGATCAGCAGGCGGTCGACCATGTATTTCTGACCAACGATGACCTTATCCATTTCCATTTTGAGCAGATCGATAAAGGCGCTTTCGCGCTGGATCATCTCGTTAAGCGCTCTTATATCAGTAGAATACGAAGTGCTTCCGGCCACGGTACCGGTATTATTTATATCTTCCATTAAAAACAATGTTATTTTTCGGTAGGCAAACTTAAACAGATAAGGAAATTTTTGCCACTAAATTGTGACGGAGAAATGTTAAAATTTGTTAAATAAACAAAAAAGGCCATATAGAGCGATGGCGGACAATGGAAAAAAGAGTATAAAATCAGGGGATTTTATTTCCGGAGGCTTCAGAAACAATGTAACTATTTTGGAATTGTTGATAAAAACCACGGCGGGAACTTTACCAACAATTTATAGCGGGTACCGGGGAACCCGGACTGTGGATCTTTATGCCGGGTAAGTTTTATAAGCGAGAAAAAAAAACACCATATCGCCTGAAGTAGCCAGCAATATATGACCAAAATTTATGTACGGGTAGGTAGATACCGCCAAATACCCCAATAGTCCCAGGCCGACAAAGGCAATAAACAAATACACAATTCTGAATCTCGAACTCATCATAATTAAATAAATAACTTATCAAATACCTAAACTTAAAACCTTTCTTCGCGGCTATTACCTTCAGATAAGCAGCGGCAATTGTCGGCGACACAACAATAGCTTTTATGAATTTATAACATACCAAAACCATACCACGCAATGTTAAATTTATATTACCCGATCTTAAACTACAATTGAAGCATTTTTGAGCGCTGTGCATCTTCCGGCGGAAAAAAATTGCGAATAAACTGTAGCGAATATGTCATGTTTCGGGAATATTTTACCCAATTGCACCTGCCGCAAAAATCCACGATTTATATTGAGTCTGAAATACCATAAATATTTGATTTTTTGAACAGACAGTAGGTGACAGTGGCGGGCAAAAAAATTGAAAACATGCATGCACAAGTCCTATCTTAGTCTTTTGTGCCGGCCGGGCAATCATATATCTATTTGAGAGGATAAACGGCCGTTGCGGATAACCAGTTAAACCAAACTAATTCTACCATTATGACCGTCGATCAATATAAAATTGATGAGTTGAACCACCATGAACTGGCCAACCACCAGCTGAAGCTTGAATTTATTAGCAGCGATATCCCCAATTTAAGCGATGTTATTGCCAAACTAAAAGTCTTTAATGTGGCTATACCCAGCTGGGCGCTGGGCACAGGCGGCACGCGGTTCGGCAGGTTCTCGGGCGGCGGCGAGCCCCGCAGCCTGGAAGAAAAAATTGACGATGTGGGTCTGATCAGTGCGTTGAATAAGTCGAGCAATTCCATCTCACTGCATATTCCATGGGATATTCCGGACAATGCCGCTGCCATTAACGCCCATGCGGCGCAGCGAGGACTGCGTTTCGATGCGGTTAATTCCAATACCTTCCAGGATCAAAAGGACCAGAAACTGAGTTATAAATTCGGTTCGCTGCACCACGTGGATAAGGCGGTGCGCAGGCAGGCTATCGGGCATAATATTGAAGTGATAAATTACGGGAAGCAATTGAATTCGAAGGCATTGTCGGTTTGGTTGTCGGATGGGTCGAATTTCCCTGGTCAGCTGAATTTTAGAAAGGCGTTTCAGAATACGCTGGAGAGCCTGCAGGAAATTTATGCCGCCTTGCCTGAAGATTGGAAAGTGTGGATAGAATATAAGCCTTTCGAACCTAATTTTTACTCAACCACTATCGGCGATTGGGGACAGTCGTTACTGTTGGCCAACAAGCTGGGCAATAAGGCCTATACACTGGTAGACCTGGGGCATCATTTACCCAATACTAACATCGAGCAGATCGTTAGTTTGTTATTGATGGAAGGTAAACTGGCCGGCTTTCATTTCAATGATTCTAAATATGGCGATGACGATCTGACGGTGGGCAGTATCAACCCTTATCAATTGTTCCTGATATTTAATGAATTGGTTGAAGGGATGGACGCACGCGGAATGACGCATGCCACAGACATCGGCTGGATGATAGACGCGTCGCATAATGTGAAAGACCCGATAGAGGATCTGCTGCAGTCTGTCCAGGCCATTAAAATTGCGTATGCGCAAGCGCTGATCGTAGATAAGGCAGCGCTGGTAGCGGCGCAGCAGGAGAACGATGTTACGCGGGCACAGGAGATTTTGCAGGCGGCGTATCGTACAGACGTGCGGCCGTTGGTAGCGGAAGCAAGTTTGCAGAACGGCGGGGCGCTGAATCCTATCGACGTTTTCAGAGCGCTACGGGTGAGGGAGAATTTAGTAAAGGAGCGTGGTGAGAAAACAGTAGCGACCGGCCTATGACCCCAAAACCGGTAATCGTGATATTCGATGTTGGGAAAACCAACAAAAAGCTGTTCCTGTTCGACGAGAACTACCAAATTGTTTATGAAAAATCGGCGCGGTTTACAGAGACGGCGGATGAAGATGGCTTTCCTTGCGAGAACCTTGAAAGTTTGCGCCTTTCGGTGTTCGATTCGCTGAGCGAGGTTTTCAGGCTGAAGGAATTTGAGATCAAGGCGGTGAACTTTTCATCGTACGGAGCCAGCTTTGTTTATGTGGGTGAAGATGGCAAGCCCGTAACGCCTTTATATAATTACCTGAAACCGTACCCGGAGGAATTAAGCGCGGGATTTTATAAAAAATATGGCGGCGAAGACGGATTTAGCCGGCAAACCGCGTCGCCGGTTTTGGGTAGCCTCAACTCAGGCTTGCAATTATACCGTTTGAAGAAAGAGCAGCCTGAAAAATTCGCCGGGATCAAACATGCGCTGCACCTGCCGCAATATTTGAGTTTCCTGCTGACGGGCGAGGCAGTTTCTGATCTGACCAGCATAGGCTGCCATACAGCCTTGTGGGATTTTGAGAAAAACGATTATCACCAATGGATCAAAAAGGAGGGTATTGCGCCGAAACTGCCGCCCATTGCACCTGCCGCTCAAACGGCGCCTCCCCTATTTGCCGGGAGCAGTTATAAGGTGGGGATTGGCTTGCATGATAGTTCGGCGGCGTTGATTCCTTACCTCGTTAATTTCAGCGAGCCTTTTATTTTGTTATCTACAGGTACCTGGTGTATAAGCTTAAATCCTTTTAACCGGCAACCGCTTACTGCCGAAGAATTGAAAAATGATTGTTTATGCTACCTGCAATACAAGGGCGAACCGGTTAAGGCATCACGCTTGTTTTCGGGTAATGAGTACGAGCAGCAGGTAAAGCGCATTGCGGCTCATTTTAATGTGGATACCATTAAATACCGGCATATAGAATATGATGCCGCCATTATTGATAAACTGCGAAAAAAAGAGCAGCCTGTTTATGATGGAAAGGAATTGCGCAAGGAATCGATTTTTGCTGAGCGGCGCCTCGCTGAATTTACTAACGATCTGGAAGCATATCACCAATTAGTGCTTGATCTGGCGCGGTTACAGGGCGCTTCTACCCGGCTGGTTTTGGAAGACACTGCCGTTAAGCGCATTTTTGTTGATGGCGGTTTTAGCAGAAACAGCGTATTTATGCATTTGCTGGCGGAAGAATTCAGGGGATTGGAGGTTTTTGCTGCATCGATGGCGCAGGCCTCGGCGGTGGGCGCGGCGCTGGCTATACATTCTGCATGGAATATAAAGCCGGTACCGAATGATATTATTGGGCTGAAGTATTATTCGGCACGATCAGAGGACACGATTTAGAGGATTCTTGAAAGATTGACCGGATTAAAGGCACTTACCGCTTCTCTTCTCCTTGTCATTTCGGGCAATAGCGAGAAATCTTAAACGAGCAACATTACCGCTACGTAGCGGCGCTAATGCATCGTTCAAATGCGGGGAGTATAAGATCTCTCACTACGTTCGAGACGACAAAATTGGAGAAATTGATAGCGGACGCCTACGCCCCATTAACCGCTTTCAACACACTGATATCTTTTCCTTGTAACAACTGCTGATAATTGATCAGTTGAAATTTCTTACCTTCTAAATCTCTGAACTCTGGTGAAAGCAGCATGTTCAGTTCGGTTTGGCGATGCTGGCTGGTGAGCGGGTGACCATTCTTGTCGTTCATCATATTGCTGTTCATATCTACCAATACATCCATTTCGGGGCTTGGTGTTGCAGTGTGAATGACCACAAGGTTGGGCCTTTCGGCACTCAATTTATTGTTGATGTAATTGAGGAATGCTTCCTTTTTGGTAGCGATAGGTTCACCCCACATTTCTTTATAGGTCTCTCCGAAATAGGATACGCTGCTGAGCGGTGAAATGGCCAATTTGTATTTGCGGGCAAGCTTTTCTGTCAGCGCGCGCAGTTCTGGCGTGGAAAGCGCGATGCCCATGTGCGGGTCGATATAGGTTATTTTCAGGCCGGTGTGCAGGGCGCGTTCAATCTGTGCTGAAAGCTCGGTTTCAACTTCGCTCAGCTTGTAGCCGCTGCGGGAAAAAGCTCTCGTGGATTGCGGGAAGTAACCCACGGTATCTACCAAAGTTGGTACCGCGGTGCGGCCTGTTACGGGTCCCCAACGGTAATTTTTCCATTCGGAGGTGAGCGTTAAATGTACGCCTACCGAGATCTGCGGATATTTCTTTAATATTTCAACAGCTTCCTGGTACCATGGGCAGGCAAACTGCACTGATGCAGAGAACGGCACCCCGGTTTCCGCCATTTTTTGCAGGGCCATGTTCACAGAATGGTTCATGCCGATATCATCGAGGCGGATCAGCAGGCGTGGAAGCGCGGTTTTGTCCTGCGCGGACGCCATTTCTGTTTGAAAAATTATGGCGACAGCAAGCAGGCAGGTGGAAAGTATTCTTTTCATAAACAGTTTAATTGGATGAGGCAATTTATGAAAATGCTTAGTTGTTTGAAGCCAGCATTTTGTAAATATCCCGTTGCGCTTGCACTTCGGGTTCACCTTTTGAAACCGGGATATTTCTGATCTGGTCATACAGCATAACAGCCTGGGTATTATCAGCCAGCTGAAGGTCAATGATCTGGATGATCTCGTTCTTTATGCGCTCATCGTAAACAGGGAAACACACTTCGATGCGGTGGTAGATATTGCGGTTCATCCAGTCGGCGGAGCCTAAAAAGACCTCTTTGTCACCATCGTTATTGAATATGAAAACCCGGCCGTGTTCAAGGTAACGGTCTACAATGCGGCGGATGGTGATGTTTTCGCTCATGCCGGGCACACCGGGGATGAGGCAGCAAATACTGCGCACGATCAGTTGGATCTTTACGCCGGCCTGCGATGCCTCGTAGAGCTTGTTGATCAATACCCGTTCTTCGAGGTTATTCAGTTTAATGGTGATGGCAGCCGGTTTGGCTGCCTTTGCAAAGGCTATTTCGCGATCGATCAGTTCGAGGAAACGGGTTAACAGGTTAAATTGGGCTACCAGCAGGTGTTTGAATTCGATATGTTTTTCGGGCGAAGGTTTTTCACGTTTGCTCAGGAACATGAACACCAGCTCCATTTCGCGCAGCAGATCGGGGTTAGTGGTGAACAGGATATGATCGGTATAAAACTTCGCAGTTGACTCATTAAAATTTCCCGTAGCCAACAAACCGGAATATTTTGTACGACCGTTTTTGGCCGTTTTTACAATCGCTATCTTGGCGTGCACCTTTAAAGCGGTAATGCTATAAATGATCTTCACCCCTGCCGCCTTCATCTTCTTGGCCCATTTAAGGTTGTTGGCCTCGTCGAAACGGGCTTTCAGTTCTACCATTACCGTAACGCTTTTTCCGTTTTGTGCTGCGCTGATGAGGGCGTTTACAATGAGCGAATTGCTGGCCACACGGTAAAGCGTGATATAAATTTCCTCCACATCGGGATTGATGGCAGCCTCGTTGAAAAAACGCAGTACGCAATCATAGCTCTGGTAAGGTGTGTGGACGATGGAATCACGCTCCGCAATGAGCGATGACACCGAATCAGCATCAGCAAGGCTTGACGGAATTATTGCAGGCCAGGATTCGTACGAGATGCCGGGTTTGTTTACCGGTAATCCGAAAAAGTCTTTCAGGTTATGGTAGGTGCCGCCTTCGGTTGCGATGGCGTTTTGCAAGTCTAATTTTTGGATGATAAGCTGTAAAACACGCAATGGAATACCAGCCTGGTGCAAAAAACGTGTGGCCAAACCCTGATCGCGCTTTTTGAGCTGTTTTTCAATTTCTTCAGAAAGATCGCCGGGGTATTCGTCGGCAAGGTCGAGCTCGGCATCGCGGGTTACCTTGATACTGTAGCAGCCGAGAATTTCGGCATCCGGAAATACGACGGCAAGATTATTCCGTACGATATCATCCAGGAAAGCGATGAAAGTATCAGATCCTGATTTAACGGTGAAGAAGCGGGGCAGCTCATCTGATGGGATGTTCAGCATGGCTACCTTTCCGGTTCTATCTTCGTTCAGCAGGTTCACCACAAAATAAAGCTTATTGTTTTGCGGGAAGAAATTATGGCCTTCATCAAGTACAACCGGCTGCAAAAAAGCCAGCACTTCCGACAGGAAATATTCGCGGGCGGTTTTTTGAACAGCTTCCGGGAACGCCTCATTATACAGCAATGTTATATTATCCGCCTTTAAAAGCGGGATTAGTTGATTCCTTAAAATATCACCAAAGCGTTGTTGCTGGGTGTTGATCATGGCGGCCGCCTGGTTCAGAATATCCCGGCGTTCGGCGGCATCGATTTCATTATTATCCTTCTCCCCTATCTTTTGCAGGGCGCGGAGCACGGGCATGCGCACACGGTAAAATTCATCGAGGTTGGATGAAAAAATACTGAGAAATTTGATACGCTCCAAAAGGGGCGCGTTTGGATTGGCAGCCTCCTCCATTACACGTTCATTAAAGGAAAGCCAGCTCAGATCGCGGTTGAAATAACGGCGTTGTTCCATTTATTTAACCGGGGTTGGAGTGCCACCAAAAAATGCAGATGCAATGATGAAGGCGATCACCGATGCAATGAGGCCGAACATGAAAATGTTATAAGCGATACGCAGCAACCGGTATTTTTTGCCCAAAACCACGCCCTGCGCATACACGTCGCGGATGAGGCTGCCGTAGAGGAACTCCTTATCTTCCATCATTTTCTGCATGCCGTAGTTATAATCTTCGAGGTTTGATTTATAAAAATTACCGAAGAACAGCAGGTTTACCTTACGACTATCCACATCTTCGCGGGTAAACATACCTGCAGGGATGGAGGGGCGCGTAGAAAGTATAGAGAACGTCATAGCCAGCAGGCTTACCGCCAGCAGTATGAATGTAGGAATAACGAGGTAGCCATATTCGCTCAGGCGGCGTAAAAGTAAGCTAATGATGGCCGAGAGGATGATTGAATTTACGGTGATCATGATATGTGCCTTATTGTCGGCCATATCGCTCAGGCGCTGGTGATTGCTCGAACTGATCCTGAACATGGTTTCGATGCCTTTTTCGGGGCGTTCCTTGTCCTTATCCTTTTTCTTTTTGCCTTCGGGTTTCGGGGCATTGGCAACACTTATTTTATCCGCATTTTCAATTATAACGGCCTCGGGCTTTATTATGTGTTCTTCTTTTTTATGCTCCTTCTCTTCCTTTTTTTCAGCTTTTTCAACTTTGTCTTTTATTGACCGCAGGTTTTTTTCCTTTTCGTTATTGAGCAATAATTTTGCATAATCGGTATGGTAGCTGTGTTCTTCCATAAACTTCACAGTCTTTTCGTGCCATTGCTCTTTGGTAAGATCGATGTTATGCAGCAGGTTGATCTCTTTGCGCAGTTGCTTATCCTTTTCCTCAAATTTATCGGTGCCGAGGTGGAACAGGTCGGCATCGCAAACTATCTGTTCGAGCAGGTTTTTGGGCTCCTGGGGCATGCGTGTAGCTAAAATACAGCCGGTTATCTCATCGATCAATTTTGGGTCGACGGCATGATCGTGAAAATATTTTGCAGCCAGTTCGGCGCCTTTTTCTTCGTGAATGTTCAGATCAATCATATAGCCCAGGTCGTGAAACCATACGGAGGCCATCACTACAAAAAAATCGTCGTCATCCAGCTGGTAATGGTTGGCAATTTTTATGGCTGCGGCAACCACATCTTCTGTATGACCGAGGTTATGGTAAAGCAATTTAGACGTGTCATGCGATCTGTAAAAATTTAGCACATAGTCTTTTGCCTGTTCAAGTAATTGCTGATAATTCATGGCGCCGTTATTTTGGGGCATCTTTCTTAATTTGCGGTTGATGTTATTAGTGGTAAATTGCCCAATATCTGTAAAATTAAGCAATCAATTGGCAAAAACGTTCTAATTATCCTCATAGATGCGTAGAATTTTTAATAAAAACGCTGCCCTTACAATTATTATCCGGCTATCAATACTGTTGTTTTCCATTTCGGAAGTAGTTGCACAACCACAGTCGGAATCGTTCATTCAAAAATTTGACGACCGGGTGATGATCGACATACAGAAAACCCGCACGCCCGAAAGGACCGACTTTATGCTCTTTATGTCGAACACGTACCGGTATGGCGATATTGGCATACCTGCGGCCATGCTGGTTGGCGGCATTGTTGGTCATAATGAAGCGCTGCGGCAAAATTCTTTATATGTGGCCAGCAGTACGGCGGTATCATACGGTGCTATGGCGCTAATAAAAGCATTGACAAAGCGGCGCAGGCCTTTTGTACAAAATATCAATATCACTCCGGTTTACCGGGCGGGGAGCTATTCATTTCCATCAGGGCATACGCAATCAACTTTTGCTACGGCAACGGCGCTTTCCATAGCATATCCAAAATGGTATGTTATTGCACCGTCTTTTTTATGGGCAGGCACGGTTTCGTATTCGCGTATGTACCTCGGTGTGCACTACCCTTCGGATGTAGGCGCCGGACTGCTGCTTGGCGCCGGCACGGCGACATCGCTCATGTTCCTGAAAAAATAAAAACTAAAGCGGCCAATGTTAAGTTAATCTGGATAAATTCTGTATATATTGTAACAAAATACTCATCACTCCGTCATCAATAAAACAGGTAAGTATTTAAAAGGTCGTTTTTTGATAAATTTGTAGCTTAATAGTTTATGTTATTTCCGCAGTTCTCAGATAACCCATTCCAGATCAAGCTCTCGTTCCATAAGATCATAGAGAGACTGGAAGAGACTGCCGCAACCGCAACCGGCCCTGATGCTGAAAAGGCGACCGAAATATTGGGGGCCACCGCACCGTTCCCCGAATTGCGGAACGGGATAGAAAGTATATCGCAAATTGCGGATAATGAAGACCTGATAGCGCGCCTGCTGGCCGATCTTTTTCCGGCTGCTCTTTCATACAACGAGATCAAAGCAGTGAGCATGCCTTACCTGGGCCTGGCTTTCAATTATACCGAGCGATTTAAAAATATTCTTAAAGCGGCCGGCACAGAGTTTCAATTCAACATCCGCGACTTTAACGAGCATCAGTTCTACATTATGAGCTGCTGCCTTATTCTTAATGAATATTACGGCACCCGCCTCGATTTCAGTAAGCCGCTTTTTTATGACATCCCGGCTGCCGACGGCATTATTAAGCATTACCGCATTTTATATAATGCCGATTTTATAGAAATTCTGCCTACCGAAAAATCGAAAGTGCTTAACAAGGAAGATATAGACCTGTTAATGAACAACTATAACGACCTTGCGCTGTGGCAGGAGAAATTCCCGCCCAACAGCTGGATACTGAAAGGCTTCGGTATAATGACCCTGGTTGACGTAACCGTTGAAAATGCGGTATCGAGCCTGAAAGGCAACCTGCTGGGCACTATTGATCCGGCCGAATTGCAGCATAATCTCGAATCTATCTTCCGCTCAATATTCAAGATCCCGGATCTGAGGATAGGATTTACCAAATTCGACTCTGAAAAGGACAGGTTTGATAATGAAAGTTTTGGCACGAAAGTAAAAAGCTTTATGCTGGATGGTGTTGATACTGCCGAATGCAGATCAATGCTGCGGCCAAGCTCGTATAAAAGCCTGGTTAAAGATCATGAGCCGATAGCGGTTACCAACCTGCTTGAGTTCTCGGCCCAAAACCCGGATAGTAAGCTGGCGAAACATTTTGCTGCGCAAAATATAAAAAGCTTTATCCTGGCGCCGGTAGTTAAAGATAGCACATTGTTAGGCGTAATTGAGCTGGTATCGGAGCGCACCCACGACCTGAACAGCGTAAATGCCCGCAAGCTGGAGATTGTGATGCCGTTCATAGTGGATACCATAAGCCGCAAGGTAAGTGAGCTGCAAAACCAGATACAGGCGGTTATACAAAAGAACTATACCACCCTGCATCCCAGCGTGAACTGGCGTTTCAGGGAAGAGGCAAAAAAATATATTCATTGTCACAACGCAGGCAAGCATTATACACCAAAGGAAATTGTATTTCATGATGTGTACCCGCTATATGGACAGATCGACATTAAAGATTCGTCGGTGACCCGCAACCTGAGCGTTACGAATGACCTGATTGAGCAGCTTAAAGTACTTTTAGAAATACTGGAGCAGATGCAGCAGAACAATGCCATTGTGAACGCCGAACAGGAGGTGCTTGATATCAAAGAATTTCTTAACGACCTGGTAACCGGCGTAAAAGCCGATACCGAACAACATATACAGGGTTACCTCGATGCGAATATTCACCCGCTGATCAAAGACAATAAAAAATGCAGCAAAGAACAAAGGGCAAGGATCAGGGAATATTTTAAGGATACCGACAAGGCTACCGGCGATTTTTACCTGGCCCGCCGTAATTACGAGACCACCCTGGCGCAAACCAACGAAATATTGGTGACCATTCTGGATAATCGTCAGGCCGAGGCACAGGCTTATTTTCCGCATTATTTTGAAAGGTTTAAAACCGATGGCGTAGAGCATAATTTATACGTAGGCGAATCGATAGCGCCTGATAAGGGTTTCAGCAAAGCGCAGCTCGATCATTTGCGGCTGTGGCAACTGCTGGTGCTCTGTGAAATGGAGCGTGAGCAATACCGCCTGAAAAAAACATTGCCTTATCAACTGGGCGTTACTTCGCTGGTGCTGATCTTCAGCGCGCCTATCTCTATCCGCTTCCGCATGGACGAAAAGCATTTCGATATCGACGGCGCTTATAATATCCGTTACGAGGTTATCAAAAAGCGCATCGACAAGGCTTTTATCAAAGGAACCAAAGAACGCATTACGCAGCAAAATAAGATCACCATCATCTTCTCGAACTTTGATGAAGAGGTGGAATATATGAAATATATACACCTGTTGCAGGAGAACGGCATCCTTGCTCCAAAGATCGAAGAATTTGAGGTGGAGGATCTGCAGGGAGTATCCGGCCTAAAGGCTTTACGGGTTGCCGTGCTGCATAACCAGGTTGAAGATACCGGTGAGGTATTTGATTATGAGGGAATTTATAAACAGCTGGCACCTGCCGAGGCTGTTTGAATTTGCGGATTTTTGATGTGCGAATGTGCGGATTATTGCTCTTTAAATAACCCAGCAATTATTTGATACCTCCGAAATCTAAATGTTTTGCAATGGCGGTGATGTCGCTTGAATAAGATCCTTCGCTCTCGCTCAGGATGACAAAAGAGCGTGATGGTATCTTAACTCTTCAATCATCCGCACATCTGCATATTTACACATCCGCACATCATTTAAAACCTGAATCCTGCCGATATATAAGGGTACGCTCCGTCTTTTGAGAAGCCCACTACGGCTTGTACCAATACCAATTGTGCCGGGATGAGGTAGAAGCCACCGCCATAGCCGTCGTGCCATTGGGACGAGGATTCGCCGGGCGTCCATACGCGGCCTATATCATTGAAGCCTACAAGGCCGAAGGTACCGGGCAGGATGTAACTGTTGTAATCGAACAGTTTGAGGCGCAGTTCGAGGTTATCATAAGCCATGCTTTTACCGGTGAACCGCCCGCTGTAAAATCCGCGGAGGTTTTGGATGCCGCCAAGCTGCAATTGCTGGTAAAACGATGCGTTGCCTATGGTTGTGCCTCCGCCAATGCGGTTGCCTATCACAAACACCGAGTCATTTGCCGGACTAACGAAAAAGCTGAAGTCGGAGGTGATCTGTCCGTACGTATGCGAGTCGGAGTTGAGGCTCTTTAAACCAGTCAGGGTCGTATTCCACAAGATGCCGTTTTTAGGTATAATGCCTTTGTCGCGGGTATCCAGCACCAAACCTGCGACAAGGCCTGCATTTGCCTGGCTAGCGAACACCTTTTGATCGGGATGCAGGGCATTATAATCGTTTAAGAAACGGTTGTGGTTACTTTCCTCATCGCCGTTATAATATTGGGCTACCACTCCCCCGCTTAAAGTCCATTGATCTATAGTGCGCCTTAACCGCACATCAGCATTCAAAAAATTATAAACATTACGATAGTACCGTCTCTTTTTATCGCCGGCATTTACGTAGTCGGTATTGTTGCCCAGGCCAAAGAAATAGCTCTGGTAATTAGGCCCTTTGGAAAGGATGTTGATAACGAGATCGCTCTTACCGATCGCTTGCTTAAATTCGCCGTTGTAATTAAGCAGCAATGAGCTGGCGCCGAAGCCATAGTTTACAAGGAGACTTTGCCTGAAAGCATACGGATCTTTACGGAAGCCTTGTTTCTGATAAATGAAATCGGTCATAAGCTGCACGCCATAATCGGAATTATAGCTGCCTAATATGAGCGGCTGCAGGAAGTTATATTTATAGTCTTTATGATCGAATTTGTTTACGCCTGTATCTGTTGAGGTGCGCATATGGGCCTGCGAACGTTGAGGAAGCTGATTCTTCTCGTCCGAGCGATCATACACATAGCGGTTGCCTTTACCGCTGATGTCTTTATCAAAAGCAAAAGTATCCTCATCGTTACCGCCAACCATACGCACGGTTATAGGCGAATGATTATTGCCATGCACCAGGAATATATCCTCACCTCCAAGCCCGTACAGCCTGATCTCGTCGGTGACATCGGGGTCGAAAGTACGCTGATAGATGATTTGATCAACGTCGCCGCCCTTTTTCAGCTTATTTATTTTTACCGCTACCTTGCCATCAGGCTGGTTGGTGATATCAAATTGCTCGCGCTTGTCTGATGCGGGGATGTCGACAGTAGCAGATAAAAAGCGATAATACTTCAATGCCATCTGCATCAGGATATTGCGCCTTGCTATCAGCTTTTGCTGAAGCTCCGGGCCGCTTATCCTGTAGATATCGGCCGGCATTTTCCGGAGGGCGTCATTGATCACCTGGTCGGTTAGCTTGCTTTGCACGTATTGTACCTGCTCTTTCCAGTCATCCTCGCTCAATCCATTCAAAAAGTAACGATCGAAGTTACGGCCGTTCAGGT
Organism: Mucilaginibacter sp.; assembly: GCA_036569325.1. Taxonomy (GTDB): domain Bacteria; phylum Bacteroidota; class Bacteroidia; order Sphingobacteriales; family Sphingobacteriaceae; genus Mucilaginibacter. The sequence continues at coordinate 35,819 of DATCQV010000144.1, forward strand.
TCCAGCGGTTTACAGAGCGGATGTGATCGCTGAAGCTCTGAAATTTGGCCATCAGCAGGTGGCGCGAAAACAGCCATGGAATAACGCCCGATGTGCCGCTGTAAACCTGGTCGCGATCGCGGGGAACGGGTTCATAAACGGTACCTTTCCCGTCATCCTTCTTTTCCCAGCGCCACTGGTCTTCGTGGCGGTCCCAGTCGCCCAAAAACATATCGAGCAGGCGGGCGCGCAATACCAGTTTCTGATCTACGCGGGTGTCGTTATCTTCCTGAGTTTTCTTCTCCACCTTCGGGGTGTTGTCGGTTTTATCGGCATCAAGCGGTTCACGCTCTTCGAACAGGAATACCTGGTTGGCAAAATCTTTCCGATACTCGCCAAAAGCGGGATCATCCGGAACATAAACTATTTGCGGATTAGCATGGGGAATACCCAATGCAGCTGCATACACCGGCACAGTCAGCGCCGCAAAGGGATGCTCAGACGAAATCTGGTCCTGTATAATGTCTTTGGCAATAGTTTGACGAAGATCGGCCGGGAGTACGTTCTCGGGGTATTTCTGAACCGTACGTAACACCCATTCCTGCCCTGTAGGATCTTTGAGGCGCAGGGATTTGGTTTGGAACCCGCCACCACGTTGTTCTATTTTTAACCCGCCTTTTTCCTGCGAAAGATGGAACACCCGCATTTTTACCGGCATTGCCCATAGTTTGCGGTAGCTTTCGCCTAAAAAAGTGCGGTGCAGGCCGCTTACCTGGTCGTACTCGGGTGCAATGGCCACCGTAATGCTGTCGTTAGTTATTTTAGATTGCGCGTAGCCATTATAGAGGCTTCCGCTCAGGACCACAACGAATAAGCATTTAAAAAAGGCTGATCGTTTGCCCTTGTTTTGATTTGATAACGACATAGGTATGCGGCTAAAGTTAAAATAATAGCAAGTGCTTACAAAATACGGAAAAAGTGCCGGTTGTTTAACGCAAAATATTTAAAAGATAACCGCGCGCAGGGATTATTGATGTTAGTTCAATAAAATCAGGAAAATAATATATTAAAAATACCGGTATTGAAAAGCGGGAACCGGTTAACCGGAACGTCCTTCGGAAGACGCGAAGCACCGCGTCTCACGTGTTCTATTGATGTCTTATTTTGTGTATTTAAACTTCAGTATATTTCCAGGCGCCAGTTTATCGCCCTCGTTAGAGATGTAGAGGTTGTTATCCTCATCAAAAGCCATTCCTTCGGGTTGGTGAAATAGGCTGTTGTTGAGGTTGTAAACCTCTTTTATGTTCCAGCTGGTATTGGCTACAACCAGCAATTTATTTACCGAGGAGAGGATATACCACTCCCCCGTTGCGGGATTTTTGCTTAGGGCCGAGGGATGGAAAGCGATCTTTTTTTGTCCGGTTAGCTCTTCTATCTTTTTTACATCGATGGTCGATCTTCCGGCATTGGTCAACAAGCCATCGGCTGATAGCTGTAAATTGAATAACGTGGTTGATTTGCTGGTTTTATCCACGCTGCAATGTTTGCACAGCACGTGAACCGAATTGCCATCGGCATAAAGTCCTTCGTATTCGCCGGGAGCCAGCAGGTCTTCCTGTTTTTGGGTGGTTGTAATTTCCGGTTTACCAATGTCTTTTAAAGAAAAAGTAAAAAGGGTACCATCGCTGCGCAGCATAATCACCCAGCCGTTACTGATGGCAACGTCTTCATAATCTCCGCTTTTGCCGAATTTGACATGCTGAACATTGCTATCGCCGGGTTTGAAATAGAACAGCTTACCTTCTTCGTCCTGCTCCGCAAAAATGGTGTCGGCATCGCCTTTATTGAATGCTATGCCTGATATTTCTGTAAGATCATCGGGCATATTGAATTGTTGCGGTTTGGAGAGGTCGTAGCCTTTGGGATTGGGTGGCAGGGTGTTGGTTTTATTGGTGTGGTTGCATGAAAATGCGATCAGTGCCAACAGGAAAAATACGTACCGGAAAATTTTGAAAGAGTTGTTCATAATGGTAAAAGTCAAAATTACCCGATTTGTTTAGCTGGGGATGCATTGGTTGCAGTGCATTGGCGCCCCCCTGCACCTCTCTCAAGAGGGGAATCGCGGGGCCGGTGGTTTTCGTGCGGGTTGCATTGATCGTTAAGAGACGCGAAGCATCGCGTCTCTACATCTTCTGTCTTGTTTTTATTTCTGCATTACCATCACGCCGTTCATTAACAATGTGCTGCCGCCAGCTGCTTCAATGTTATAAACATTTTGTACGCCGCCTGCGTGCTCGGTTTTGGTGAGCACTTTGTAGGTTTCATATTTGCCTTTTTGCTCATCCAAACACAAAACCTCCTGGCCAACGGCTATCTCGCCGATCTTAAAGCTGCCCTGTTTGGTAAGCATCGGGTGATTGGGGGTTGCTTTTAACACTTTGGTGTTCAGGCTGATGTTGAGGCCCGCCGCGGTGTTTGTTTCTTTAGCCGATACCAGGACAAGTTCTGTAATGGCGTAATTTTTAGCGGCATGAACAGTAAGATCTTTTACTTTTACAACCGATGATTTGTTGGTGGCGGGATCGACCGTTACCACCTCATCGCCGCTTTTAACATCTTTGATCAGCTTTTTGGCGCCGTTACTCATAGTAACTACTTCATCGCCGGGGAAGCAGATATCGTTGCCGTAGGTGGCTGCTTCTTCCTTCATGTCTTTGCCATTGTTCAGCACCTTGTATTGCTGAAAGGCCATTTCCTTGGAGAGGACATAAGATAATTTAAGGATGAAGTTCTTTTCAACCTTGTTGATATCGTCGATATCCTGGAAGTATTTGGCCCATACCTTTGCATCGGCGGTGAAATCGGGCACGAGGCATTGGTAGCGTTTGCCGGCTTCATTTGTATAAAAAACCATCAGGCCAATTTCCTGCATACCTTCTTTGGCCACCAGTTTATACAGATCGACGCGCTTTTTGAGGCCATCGCTGCCGGTGATGAAATAGGGTTTGCGGCTTTCGTAACGATCAAGCACATAGGCATTATCGAACTTTACGTAGGTGTCGTTATCGAGGTTGGCAATACTGTAGGTCAGCGCCTTGTTATATTCGTTTAAAGTAAGCGGGCGCGGGTTTACCGGAGCCTGCGCTTTGGCAGCGATGATCAGGAATAGTAAAGAGAGGGTGAGTATGAGATTACGCATGGTGTTAAAGATATTTATCAATAAGATATTTTGTCATCCTGAATGTGGTGAAGGAACCTATGCGCTGATGCATCCGGACTATGCATTAGCGCTAATATCGCTTTTACAAGATCCTTCGCCACGCTCAGGATGACAAACGTTTATTTTGACTTTTTAATTTTGACTTTCAAGACAGCTGTTTAAACGCATCGGCAAAGGCTTCCATTTCGTCCATACGGCCAATGCTTACACGGCACCAGTCGGTTCCGTTCATTTTCCAGTTGCGTACACCTACGCCACGTTTCATCATTTCGTTCACAAATTTCCCGCCTTCCATTTTTAACGGGAACATCACAAAGTTGGCCGATGACGGAATGTAATCATAACCTTCCTTTTTCAGGGTTGCGTACAAAAATTCTTTCGATGCGTTCGTTTTTTTCAGCGCGTCCTGCATGTAGTCGGTTTCCTGGTAAGCGGCAGTAGCGGCGGCAACGGTGGTGGCCGAAAGATTGGCGAAACCGCTGGTGTACATTGAAATAGCCCTGTTGGTGGCAGGCTGCGCTACAATGTAACCGCAGCGCAACCCCGCGAAGCCGTACAATTTTGAAAAAGTGCGGGAAACGATGATATTCTGCCCGGCTTTGACAGATGAAATTAAGGTTGTTGATTTGGGATCGGGCAGGTAATCGATATAGGCCTCATCTACAAAGATCATGGTCTTTTTAGATACACGCTCGCAAAATGCCTTCAGCTTTTCGGCGTCAACCACGGTAGCGGTGGGGTTGTTGGGGTTGCAGATGTAGATCAGGCCGGTGTTATCGTCAACCTTAGCTTCCATCGCATCCAGATCGAGCTTATAATCTTTGGTGAGCGGAACTTTTATCCATTTGCCGCCTGCACGCTCGGCATGCGATGGCAGGTCATCATACGATGGGTCGCCGGTGATCACTGTTTTGCCTGGTTTTACAAAATGCATTGCGGCGGCCTCTAATAAGCTCGACGAGCCGGCATCGAGCATAACGTTGCTCTGCTGCAGGCCTTCATAGGTTGCTATCTTTTTTTGCAGCGCATCCAATTGCGGAAACATGTACTGATAGCTTACATCCAATACATCTGCAATTGCCTTTTTCGCAGCAGCCGATGGACCGAACGGATTTTCATTAAAAAACAAACGGGCCTTTAATGCCGGAGCAGCATTTTGCATGATCTCCCGCTCAATTTCGCGATTGGTGAGCTGTGCCATTCTTTTAACGGCGGGCATTGCTACTAATTTATCTACAGTTCCCGATGCCAGGGCCAGTCCCCCGGCCATTAAAGCGCTGGATTTGATCCAGTTTCTGCGGTTGAGTAAGTTTGCCATTTCTTTAGTTTTTATGTGATGTTTTAGTCGGTTCATTTTTTATCGGTTTGGGCAGGGTAGCTTACCCGTTGTTCTGTCACTCTGCTGTGTATAGCTGTAACCACACTTCTGGCAGATTCAAACGCCCCCGCCATCCATGCATTCAGGTAAGTTAAATGTTCACCTGCAAAATATACCTGTTTGTCGGGTTTCAACAGCATGGGGTATTGGTTTTTGCGGGTTTCGCGGGTGTATTCGGCCCAGCCGCCTAAATTGTATTTGGTTTTGTGCCAGCTTACCGAGAATGAGCTTTCAAACTCGGTATCATATTGCGGATGGATCAAACGGCCCTTTTGCAAGGCCAGCCTTTCGCGGTCGGCGTAGCTTAGTTCGCCGGTGCGCACGGCTTTATCGTTAAAGTTATAATAGCCCAGCAGGATGCCTTTTTTGCCCTGGTAATCATACGAGGGGTAAAAGATCTGCGTGAGTTCGTTATTGGTATGGGTGATGCCGCCGTAGATATGCTCATCCTCTTCCCAAAACCTTCTTTTGAATTGCAGGCCAATTTTGCCCGTTTTCATATAGCCAATGTAGTCGATCGCCCGGCTTACATCGCCGGAAAAATTATTGCTGATATTGCTTAGAACCGGCAGCGGAATAGTGCAGATACAGAGATCGCCCTGTAGCTGATGTTCGCCCGCGGCATCTTTGTAAGTAACCTTTACGCCGTTATCAACATTGACGATGTTGGTTACCTCGGCGCCCAATTTCAGATTCGGCTCTACCTTTTTTTGCAGGGCTTTGGCAATCTGATCCATACCGCCAACAGCCTGAAACATGGTCATCTGCAATTCGTAGGTATATTCGGCAACGTTATAAAAGTCGGGGTCGAGCAGGCCCGACTGAATCATATCAGCCAGTTTATGCGGATCAGCAATCTTACCCGGCTTATCCCCTGCGCCCGGCGATTCGATATAGCCGCGCCTTGCCGAAGCCTTGTATAACTTATCGGGATCGAGGCCACCTTCGGCCATGAGGTATTCAATTACTTTTTCCGCATCTTCTTTCGTGAGGCCGGTATCCAGGCTGCCTTTGTCGATTCCTTTGGCCAGCAGTTCGGTCATATAGCCGCGCATATCGTTATGCACCTCTCGCACGCGGATCTTTTTGTTCGACAGCGGCCCTTTTCCTTCGGCAAAATAATAAGAGCTCTCGTTTACGTTATTGTACACCTGTAGCGGAACGCCCAGTTCTTTGCAATAATGAAGGGTAAGCTGATGGTGATGCGGTATGCGCGAGGGGCCTGCATTAAAGTACTGGCCTTCGTCAAAATGAGCGGTGAGGGTAGGTTTGTCTGTTTCGGTATTGGTGCTGCCGTTGCGTACGCTCCAACATCGGCCGCCGGCGCGCTGCCGGGCCTCCAGAATGGTGCAGTTATAGCCTAATTTATTGAGCTCGTAGGCGCAGGTCATGCCGGCCAGCCCACCGCCTAAAATGATGATCTTTTTACCGTTGCCGCTGCCCTTTAGCTCGAACGCGTGGGCAGGTGAGGCACGCAGCATCCCCAGCGCCAGCATTGCAGGGTAAGCGCCTCCTGCCAGCATGGCTCCCTTACTTAAAAAATTTCTCCGGGTAATCGTCTCCAGTGTCAATAGTCCAGTTTTTAGTTCTGCCTTAAATTTATGTTATTTTTAACAGAAACCCAATTCTGTTGATAGTTTTTCGATATAATATTTTATTATTTGCCCTTTTTTGAAAATATTTCAACAGAAGAGGATAATTTTTAGTAATTGTAAGATAGAATTTAGTGAATATTGTTACGCTCCGTTTCGTAATTTTAGCTACACACAAAAACCCGGATATGAATTAAATAGTCAGGTCCGGTTAAATCCTAACTTCTATGACTAATTTTTACCGGTTTATCGGCAGACAAAAGGCTTTTGTCTGCTCGTTATTTATTCTGTTAAATTTTGTTTTTGGCGGCGATGCGTTCGCGCAGCAAAAAGGGCAAACCTGGCATTACAGCGTGTCTGTCGATCCGGCCACGAAAATGGCGCACGTTACGCTCAATTTAAGCGGCAAACTGCCCGACACTGTTGTGTTTAAAATGCCGACCTGGACAACGGGATACTACCAGTTTATGAACTTCGGCAAAAACCTATCGGCCTTCAGCGCGATGGATGAAAGCGGGAAGGCGCTCGACTTTAAACATCCCGATCAGAACACCTGGAAAGTGGCCGCCAAGGGCAAGGCCCTGAAACTGGAATACAATATCGAGTGTACCCGAAACTTTGTGGGTGGTAATTATATCGATACGGCACATGCTTATCTTTCGCCAGCGGGAGTCTTTCTGCACCAGGAAAAGAATATTCTGCAGCCGGTTGCCATCAGTATTAAACAATATCCGGGCTGGACACGCATTGCTACCGGTTTGGATGTAGTGGGCAGCGATTCGACCCAATATACCGCTCCCGATTTTGACGTGCTTTATGATGATCCTATCCTGATGGGTAAACTGGAAAAACTGCCCGGCTTTAAGGTGAACGGCATTCAGCACGATTTCATCGGCTACCACATGGGCGATTTTGACCGCCAGAGCTTTATGAATGATATGAAGAAGATTGTGGAGAACGGTTCGGCCATCATCGGCGAAATTCCTTATAAACATTATGTATTCCTGGGGCTTGGCCCGGGCGGCGGCGGTATCGAGCATCTGAGCTCGGCATCCGTAGCATTCTCGAACAGGGGATTAAAAACGCAACAGGAGCGCATGCGGATCTACAGCTTTTTGGCGCACGAATATTTCCACACCTATAACGTAAAACGCATCCGCCCGGTAGAACTCGGCCCGTTTGATTACGAGCATGGCAGCAAAACCGAAATGCTTTGGGTTGCAGAAGGATTTACCGTTTATTATGAATATGCCATTATCCGCCGCGCCGGTATTACCAATGCCGAAGAGATGATAAGCCAGTTCCGCAACAATTTGCTGAATTATGAAAAAAAACCTGGGCATTTGTTCCAGTCGGCAACCCAGGCTTCGCTCGAAACCTGGAGCGACGGGCCTAACGGACGTGTTGCTGATGAGTTCAATAAAACCATTTCGTATTATGACAAAGGGCCGGTTTTGGGCTTAATGCTCGATCTGAAGATCCGCCACGAAACGCAGAATAAGAAGACGCTGGACGATGTGATGCGCTTTTTATATTACACCTACTTTAAAAAGCTGAAGCGCGGCTATACGCCGCAGGAATTCCGCAAGGCTTGCGAAGACGCTGCCGGAACCAAGCTGGACGAGCTGTTTGAATATGCATCAACCGTTAAAGAAGTTAATTATCACCCTTATTTCGCCTACGCAGGTCTGGACATTGACGATGCCTGGAAAAAACAGCCCGGCGCATGGAGCGGCATCACCGCCAAAGTAAATAAGGATTCGCTGTTTGTTACGGCTGTAGAATATAAGTCGCCGGCATGGGAAAGCGGCGTACGGGTGAAAAATAAGATCATCAGCATTGATGGTCAGCCGGCAACATTGGCCGCCTTACAGGGTTTAGCTACCGCCAAAAAGGACGGCGATGCGGTAGAAATGGAGATTGAGAAAAAAGGCAAGGTGGAGAAAGTGAAGCTCACCCTCGGCACTGAAGTTTCGCGCAGCTTTGAAATTAAAAAAATGCCGAATCCGGATGCCTTGCAGCAAGCCATTTATCATGGCATTTTTGAGGGAGGGAAATGATTGGGAATTCGGATTTTCGATTTCGGAATTTTTTCTGAACCGGGATTAAGCGGATTTAAAAGATTTAGGGACAATTATCGGTTTGACAAATCGTTGAATTAAGATTCAGATGTTTAAAAAGCCTTACTAAGTTTTTGAAACTTCGTAAGGCTTTTTGTTTTTGGAGAAATATTCAAGCTGCTAAAAATATTTTAATTCCCTTCGGGAATATTTAAAGTTGCAATTAATTATATTTGAGCAGCTCAAAATCATCTAAACCATTTATTCACAATTAAACCTAAACCTATGAGCAATTCTTATTCTGTTAGCTTTCTTAACAATTCACCCCACACCGGTACAGCGTGTTTATACCAGCGCAGCGACCAAATGAACGCAGACATTATGCCGTTGGCGTGGTTTACACGATCTACCCCTCCGCAAAACCTGGCCAGGTTCGACTGGAGAACAGATGATATCAACTTTTTTTGGGCGGAGACTAAAGATTTAAAGCCCGGTACGGTTGTCAATCCCCGCCAAACGGCGTTTACTAATCGAATTTATGCCAATAGCATCACCTTATCGGGAGCGGCCGCCGACAAGCTGGGGTTCGGTACCTGGGAAAGCGGGGCGCAATACGAAACGCTGGATATTCGCGTAGCTGCGGGCGTACCGCCGAACACGGCGAGTGTAGGTATCACCATGTCGGGAGCGCCGGTGTTTGCGGTTCAGGCACAACCAAATTCTCGGAATACATTTATTTTGGACCGGTATTCCATTAATTACTGGCTTGCATTCGGCGATTTTCAAGGGGGCGAGGTTTTAGATGTCTCCCGGATAATCCTTCAGACGGAAATAAGGTTCTGGGGAGGCACGAATGCTATGGATGTTGAACTTAGCGGCGGCTTTTCATTTTCAGTACGGGAAAGAAGATGGTAATTATACGAGCATGAAAGGCACTAAGCATGATGATCTTTGCGGAAGATCAAAAGTTGCCTTTGCGATACTTTATGTTTTATGAAAAATGCTTCCTCTTTATATTTGAGCGGCTGCAAATGCCTTAACCATCTATTCACATAATTTAATCTTTACATACATGGGTTCTGCTTATTCTATTACCTTCATTAACAACACGAGCCAACCTGGCACAGTTTGTTTGTATCAGCAAAACCAATTCCAACCCGACCCTAATATCATGTCGCTGGCATGGTTTACATGGTTTGTAGATCCAAATGATTCGGTTAAGTTTGAATTTACGATAGACTACAGCTTTTTTTGGGCAGAATCGGGTATGTTAGTGCCCGGTGTTACGGTTATTCCCGGTCAGACGGTAGCAGCCGACCTGTATAACAGTAACAGTATCACCTTATCAGAATCCTCATCGGGCAGCCTGCAGTTCGGCACTCCGCAAATGGGACCACAGTCCGGCTCACTTTATATCCAATGTAATTCAACCGTACCACCTAATTTGGCAACTGTAGGTATCGGTATGTCGGGCTCGGGGACTTTCGCCGTTCAGGCACAACCAAACTACACAAATATATTTACGCCGCACCCTACGTACTGGCTTACATTCGGCAACTATAATACAGGCGAAGTTTTAGATACCTACAATATGAATACCAATACCGAGGTGAGCTTCCCGGCGAATGTATATGCTATGGAAGCTACGCTTAACGCTAACTATACTTTTACGGTGCAGCCGGTTGGGTAGCATCTCCGCAAAGCTGCAGGCTCTTTTAGGTTTGCAATAACTTATTGATTTAGTTACATTTAAGCTTTATTCACCCTAAAACTTTTAAACTATGCCCAACCACCTTTCACTACTTGGAATTATTCACACTGCGTTTAGTGTGATCGCTATTTTTGCCGGCCTTTATGCGCTGCTGCGCGACGGACAGATCAACCCGGGCAACGGGCGCGGGAAATTGTATATCTGGCTTACGGTTATCACGTGTTTAACATCGCTGCCTATTATGAAAACGGGGCATCCTACGCAGGCACATGGGCTGGCCGTGATCGTATTGATCGTGCTGCCGGTTGCTGTTTTTGCACCGTCGATGAAGTTTTTGGGAAAGAGCGCGGCATATTTGCAAGTGTTTTTGATGTCGCTGACGCTATTCTTTTCGTTCGTACCCGCCATTGTGGAAACACTGACAAGATTACCTATAAGTGGCCCGATTGCCGACGGTCCGAATGCACCGGTGATACAGACGGGGCTGATGATTTTGCTGGTGGTGTTTGTGGTGGGTGTATCATACCAGCTTTTCAAAATGCGTAAACGCAGGAAAAACACACCTGACAGCACGGTTGATATGGCCTGAACGATAACAACATTTTTATATAGAAAAGCCCTTCAGCATAACTGAAGGGCCTCTTTGTTTTATTATGGGTGTGGTGGTGCAGGCGGCGGTGGCGGCGGTTTTGGCAAACGGATATGAATGCGCCCGCGGTGATGAACCCGGTGCCTGCGATGATGAAACCTTGGCAATGGCGGATGACGCGGATGCGGCGGTGGTGGCGGAATTTGCATCGCTATCGGCGTAACCGCGAAGGTTAGCGGCTTTGCCTGCGCAAATTGGATGCTGAACATTAATACCGCCACTATTACAAGAATCTTTAAGTATTTCATGTTTTAGCGATTAATGATTAATTGATTTTGATAACGTTAAATTTAACATTATGTTTTGATTTGGAAAGGGATGTATGCAAGAAGCGTTTATGCATTGGCCTGCCGGGGGCGCGTAAGAAATTATGTTTTGTTTCCACCAGTATCAGGCGCGTACGGCGCCAGTTTAAAAGGGCGTTATTTTATTTGAAACTTGACTCGCCGACAGGCGGCCCCAGCGGGGCCAAATATTGGTAGAAAATGCTATACCCCAATATTTCGCTCCGTAGGAGCGTAACCCGGCGCACAGGCAATAACGAACTATTTATCGCTTCCCTTAAAAACCTCTTCATACAAAAAATCCGCCGCAAACTGCCCGGCTTCTAACCAGCGTGATCGGGTGCCACGACCCGCCGGGGTGACGGGATCGAAATGCTTGCGGAGCTCGTGCGAATAACCTTCAAATACCTTTAACTTATTGGGTATGCTCAATTTATCGGCTTTTTGATGGATATCTTCAGCGCCATATAACGGAGCGTCTTTATGGGTTGGCGGCACAATATTATCGGTGCTGCCATAAACATTGACAATGGGCACATGGGCATTTTTTAGCCAGTCGCGGTTAAAGATGCCGCCCCAGAAATTAATGACAGCGGAGACCTTTACCAGGTCTTGGTCGTGACTGTACTCATCAATTATTCCGGCGAACTTTGCTAATTCTGCATCGGTGCTGTAAGCGGCTTGCAGGGCCATTATCCCTCCTGCCGAGTTTCCTCCGAGGATGATCTTATTCGGATCGATATGGTATTCTGCGGCGTGCCGGCGAAAATAAGCCACCGCCTGCCTGGCATCGAGAGTAGCGTAGTAACAGGCTCGCTTTAACTCATCAAAATGAAGAAAAGGCAGCTTTTTGCTATGGGTATAATTGATGGCCGCGCAGACATAGCCGCGCTGGGCAAAGGTGCGACTCCATAGCTGGATGTTCTTATCGTTCTTCGATCCAAACTTAAAACCTCCGCCGTGCATCCAGATGATGAGCGGGCCGTTGGTACTCCCATCGCCGGCGGGCTGGAAAAGATCAAAGAGATGTGCCTTATTCTTTACATCGCCGGATTGATCATAGCTGAGATCTTCGGTTTTCCTAACGCCTTCAAAAACAGGATCCTTATATTTTACGGGTTGTGCGCCGGCGATCATTACAGTTAAAAATAGTATCGCCAATAACAATGGCTTTTTAATCATAGTTGATATACGTTACAAATGTACAGGGCGGTTGTTTCACCTCAAACTAAACTATAGCATTGTTATGTTAACAGGCCGCTGCATTTTTTATACATTTGGACGGAGGCAAATTGCGCTTAGCGTAAGTAAACAAACATTATGCGTTTACCGGCGTTGATTGGTATCCGGCAAGATAAGCAGACAAATTGATGGCTATTTTTGAAAAGAATATTTACCCGCAGGCGCGCGGGATAACGCAGCTACAGGAGCAGAAATTACAGGAACTTTTAGCCTACGTTGGCACGCATTCGCCGTTTTATAAAGAACTGTTTGCCAAACACGGTGTGAACGTGAGCGAAATAAAGACGCTTGCCGGTTTGTCCGCCATCCCCCCAACTACCAAAGACGACCTGCAGCAGCGCAACGACGATTTTCTGTGCGTGCCCCGCGAACAGGTGATAGAATACACTTCAACCTCCGGCACATTGGGCAGACCGGTCACCATAGCTTTAACCGAAAAAGACCTGGAGCGACTCGCCTACAATGAGTATAACTCCTTTTTATGTGCCGATGGCTCTAAAGAAGATACTTACCAGCTAATGCTGACGCTCGACCGTCAGTTTATGGCTGGGATAGCCTATTATCTCGGCATCAGGCGTATCGGGGCGGGGATCATCAGGCTGGGTCCGGGC
>DATCQV010000145.1:0-21949 GCA_036569325.1 Mucilaginibacter sp.
TGACATGGTGGTTCAGGTTATCGGCATTGGGTTTTATTCTTCTCGCCATTTATAGCTTGTACCGGTACCGGGTTTATACCATGCAGGCGCAGCAAAAAAAGCTGCAAAAACAGGTCAGGGAGCAAACCGCCGAAGTTGTAAAGCAGGCGGAAGAGCTGCAATCGCAATCGGAGGAATTACAGGCGCTCAACGAAGAATTGCAGGCACAATCAGAAGAACTGCAATCGCAGTCAGACTACCTGCAGGAGCTGAACAACGAGTTGTCTGATCAAAAGGAGCAGGAGTTACAGGCCCGCAAGGAGGCCGAAAAAGCCAACAGGGCCAAAAGCGTTTTCCTGGCAACCATGAGCCACGAGATCCGCACGCCGATGAATGGCGTTTTAGGCATGACCTCGCTGCTTTGCGAAACACCGCTAAATGCCGAGCAGCGCGAGTATGCCGATATTATCCGCGTAAGCGGCGAAAATCTGCTGAATGTAATTAACGATATTCTCGACTTCTCGAAGATAGAATCGGGGCAGATGGAACTGGAATACAAGCCATTTGATCTGCGTCATTGTATTGAAGATGTACTCGATCTGTTCTCCGAAGCATCTGCCAAAAAACAACTCAACCTGCTGTACCGCATAGCGCCTGCCGTTCCCGAGAAACTGGTTGGCGATCAGTTGCGTATTCGCCAGATATTGCTGAACCTGGTGAACAACGCTATTAAATTCACCAGCAAAGGCGAAATTCTGGTAGAGGTGAACCGGCTCGGCGATGTTAACGGCAAGCTGAATCTTGGGTTTAAGATACAAGACACCGGCATCGGCATCCCGCAGGAAAAACTCAAACGACTATTCAAGGCATTCTCACAGGTCGACGCCTCCACCACGCGCGAATATGGCGGCACCGGTTTAGGCCTTGCTATTTGCGAGCGCCTGGTTGAGCTGATGGATGGCGATATTTCCATTGAAAGCGAACATGGAAGAGGCACCTCGGTTATATTTAACATTCAAAGTATCGCCGATGAAGCGGCCCCTCAGGCCAAAAGCACCTGCAACATAAATAAAGCTGCCGGAAAACGTGTGCTGCTGGTAGAAGAAAACACCAAAGCCCTCCAGATACTGGAAGAACAGCTTATCCAGTGGAACCTTATACCGGTAAGCGCCACCACAGCGCAGGAAGCCCTGAAACACCTTGCCGACGGCGAAAAGTTCGGCATGGCCATCACAGGCACCAATATCCCCGGCGCGGATACCCTCGAATTCAGCAAATCCATCAGGAACATTGATAAAAAGCTACCGGTGATACTGATGTGCTCGGTTCTCGAAAAAAACAAGATCACCGATACCGACGCCAAAATATTATTGAAGCCTATTAAAGAGCATCAGCTTTGCACCATCATTAAAACAGAACTGCTGCAAAATGAACCTGAAGCGGCGGAAAAGGTCAGTGTATCATTGTTGTCAGAAGAGTTTGCTAAAAAATTCCCCATGAGCATACTGATTGCAGAGGACAACCTCATCAACCAGAAGCTCATCACCAAGGTGGTGAACAAGCTTGGTTATACGCCGCTGGTTGTCAACAACGGCAACCAGGTAATTGATACCCTTAACCGCGAGAACTTCGACATTATTTTGATGGATGTACAGATGCCCGAGCTGGATGGCCTTGAAACCACCCGTGCCATCCGCAAAAGCAATGTAAAACAACCCTACATCATTGCCATGACCGCCAGCGCAATGGCCGAAGATAAGGCAGCCGCCATAGAAGCGGGTATGAACCACTTCATTTCAAAACCAATTAGTATCCAGGAACTGGTACAAGTACTGGAACGCTCCTATATCGAAAAGGAAGTGGGATATACAGCGGGTTGATTCGCATTTAAAAACACAGTACTGCACTGTACTGCCGCGAGTTTAGCGCAGCCTAACTCGTGGTAACGCATGGCGTAAGCTTCCAGCTTACGTCAATCCGCACCCTCAAACTCCTCATCCACACTCTCCCGTAAATCATACAGCAGCCATTGTTTTTTAGCTATGGATTGCGTTTTCGATTTCAGCAGTTTAATAAAATCCTGCACCCCTACCGGCTCATTGCCGTTGCCGTGAATTAACACAATACTACCCGCCTGCGGTTGTTGTCCTTTGGCCAGCCAGGCATCGGTGCCTACCGGTATCAGGCCAAAATCGGTGATCTGGTAAACCAGCTGCTTATCAGAAACCAACCCCGGAAAACGGAAAAACACCGACGGCAGCAGCCCGTTTTTCAGCATAGCCATTTCGGTTTCCAGCACCTCGAAGTTGATGTTGGTGCCCGCTTCCAGCAGGAAGTTTTCCTTCAGCGGCAGTTTAGCGCTTACGCGATGGTTGAAGGAGTGATTGATCCAGGTGATATAGATCTGCCGGTCGGCCTGTAGTTTTTTTAACCATTCCAGGTCCTGCGGGTGCTGCCGCATCCAGATCCCCGTCACCGATAAAGCCACCGGAACCGGGCGCTCAACTTTACCGAATTGCGCAATAATATCTGTAAAGATGATCCTGTCGAGCGGCTTGTGCGATGGGCAAAGATCTGCCGTTAAACTAATGCCTGTCTCCTTCGGCATACCGCTTTCAATACCCGCGTCCTGCAAATTTGCCGATTGCCGCTCGGCCTTTACCATCGCCTTCACATAAGGCGTCGACTTAAAAAAAGCGCGCGCCTCATCAATGGTCATCGGTTTGATCTCATAAAATCCCGGCTCGTCGATTTTCGTTTCCAGCGTTTGCGGATTCACCAGCAGCAGGTAAGTTTTGCCGTCGTTCACAAACTGGCGGGTAATCATCCAATCCTGCGGATAATGTTTGGCCCAGCCGTAATACACACGGTAACTGGTGATCTTTTTATAATTGGCCTGAGCGTAAGCAAAGTTCATCACTCCTGCCATCACCACAAAAATTAAGAAAAGTCGTTTCAAATGATCAGGATACATTTTTTGTTGATTTCCAGTTCAGCCCGGTTACTACCGCAACAATAACCAGCATTACCAGGAAAAAGATTTGCGTGTATAATAATATTTCGAAGTAATGATCGAGGAGGTTTGGTGAACCGGCCGGCGGTTGCGCCTTGGGCAATGCCGACAGCGGCGGATAAATGGTAAATCCATCCCCGGCAGGCACGATATCTTTCGACAGGCGCCGGGCAATATTAGCTCCGAAGAGCAAAAGAATGTTAACGCCAGCCAAACTCGCTAAAAGGATAATGTTCTGAAACCTTCGTTGATAACGGTAGAAGGCTTCTTTAACAAGATAGACTATAAAAATAAGAAAACACAAAACCGGCGGCATAACCATTCCTCCTACCGAAACATAATACGTATCATGAAGGTTAAAATCAGGTTGCCGGTTATTGAATATCACCCACCACAAGCATACAAGCACCACCAATGAAATAAGTACAATGAGCTCGTAGCCGTGGGTTCTCTTCATCTTGTGAAGATAAAATTTATCGTTTAATATTTTTTACCCAAGTTTGTGTCTGGCTTCTTAGTTAAATCCGAAATTGAACATCCCAAATCTGAAATCAAAATGGCTCGTTTATCCGTCAACATCAATAAAATAGCTACTCTGCGTAATTCGCGCGGCGGCAATAACCCCAATCTGGTACAGGTTGCAAAAGACTGCGAACGCTTCGGTGCGCAGGGAATCACCGTTCACCCCCGGCCAGATGAGCGCCATATCCGTTATAACGACGTTTTCGATCTGAAGAAGATCGTCACTACCGAATTTAATATCGAGGGCAATTGCCAGGAACAAAAATTTATCGACCTGGTGCTGGCCAGCAAACCCGAACAGGTAACCCTGGTACCCGACGCGCTCGGCCAGATCACCTCCAATCACGGCTGGGATACCATCACCAATCAGCAGTATCTGACGGATATAATAAGGGTTTTTAAAGATGCCGGGATAAGAGTATCAATATTCGTCGACCCGGTTGTGGAAATGGTTGAAGGCGCCGCCAAAACCGGCACCGACCGTATCGAGCTTTACACAGAAGCTTATGCCCATCAATATCACCAGAACAAAGAACAGGCCCTTGCCCCTTATGTTAAAGCTGCAGAAGTTGCCCATCAGCTCGGCCTCGGCATCAATGCCGGGCACGACCTCGATCTGCAAAATCTGAAATACTTCGCCCAAAATATTCCCGCTTTAGACGAGGTAAGCATCGGCCATGCCCTCATCAGCGATGCGCTGTATTATGGATTGGAAAATACCATCCAAATGTACCTGCTGCAATTGCGACCCTGATCTCGTAGAGGCGCAATACTTTGCGTCTCCCTCAAAATCCCCCCTTAAGAGACACAAAGTGTTGTTTCTCTGCGATGAAACTGTCTGTTTCCGTGCCTTTTTCCATGGAGGGAACACTCTAAACCCCGTTTAGACCGTACCCATTTTACCCCATGGAACACCCTAAACCGCGTTTTGCCTGTACCCATTTTGACACCCGGCACACCCTAAACCCCGTTTAGACCGTACCCATTTTACCCCATGGTACACCCTAAACCGCACTTAGGGTGTACCCAAAATTTGCCATAATTTAATTCAAAATCGCTCATAGAGAGCTAAAAAAGCCGTTTTTGAACCAATATCCTGCTGAGCGCAAGGCTTAAACCCATAAAAAAGAAGATCAGGATTTTTCCGGAGGAATTTACAAGGCTGGAGACCGCCTGTCGCTTACCCAAAGATACGAAATTTACCCCTATTCTAAAAATCGCAATTCAAACCAGGCACTGCTACTTTCCATAGCTACTCTTTCACAAACTGCTGCTTCCCACTGCTTCTGCTGCTCTTTCACAAACTGCTGCTCACTAACGGATTATCGTCAAACTGCCCGACAAGATACTACAGTCATTATTCAGCTTGATAATATAATAATAAACCCCGGCGGGCAGCTTTTTCCCGTTCATCGTCCCATCAAACGGCTTCGCATAGCCTTTCTCTTCAAAAACCTTCTGACCGTAACGCGTAAATACCTGTATCACCGCATCCGGATAACTCTGGATATTGCTGTTGATCATCCAGTAATCGTTCACACCATCGCCATTCGGGGTAAAGGTGTTATTGATATTGACAGCCGAAAGCCCTACCGTTACTTTGATCTCTGCCCGGCTGCTCTCGCAGGTACCATTAAACTGACTCACAAAATAACTGCGGTTCCCGGTCACGTTAACGCTGAACCTGCCGCCCTGCCGTTCGTCTATCGGGTGCGCGCTGCTGCCATCCTCGTACAGGCGATAGGTGGTGGTAGCCGATGGCTCATTGACTGATATCAGCGCCCCGCCGCTGCTGCACAATGCCACGTCCGAAACCGCAGGCGGCGCCACTTCGGCGGTGGTCTCCGTTATGGTGTACGGAATATCTACAATACCGCAGCGCGTATCCACCACATGCAGTGTATAAGTACCCGGCGAAAGTCTTGATATAGAATTTGTGGAACCGATGGCATTCCCGCTGCCGTCCGTCCAGCTATATGTATAAGGCGGTACCCCTCCGGCAATGGTAACGTTACTGATGGCCCCGGTTTTTTGTCCGCACTGGTCTTCAGTAACATCGCCCGTGCTGGCCACGGTAAATTCCGGAATTTCGCCAACGGCATAACTATTGTAAAGGCCTTCGCAACCGTTCTGATCGGTCAGGTAAAGTTTATAGGTGCCGGGCGCCAGGTTAGTAATGGCAGGCTGGTTACCCACGTTTGAGCCCTGTGCATCAACCCAGCGCAAGGTTTTAACCAGCGCATCGGTTGTAACGGTAATAGTCCCGTTTCCGTTCGCAAAGCACGACGAGGTAATGGTAGCATTATACTGTGGAAACTGGATAGGTGCCGGCGAATCGACATGATACACCGCGCTCTGCCTGCTGCACCCGAAATTGTTCGATACCGTCAGCCTGTAATCTCCCGCCCCGGCGCCGGTGAAATTGGCCGAAGTGGATACCACATGGTTATTCGCGTCCATCCATTCAAACCTGGTAGCGCCGTTAGCCGTAATACCCGTAATCGATCCGTTATTCAGCCCGCAGCCTGCATTGGTTTTTACCACTGCGCTTTCATCAAGCGTAATACCGTTCGTTTCGGGGATGGTAATATCAGTAGTATAAACCGGCCCGCACGATGAGTTATCCATCACCTGCAATTTGTACGTTCCTGCAGGCTGGTTAAGCAGATCCTTCCCGGTTCCTACCTGTTGCTGCTGGCTGTTCCACCAGATATAGCTCAAAGTCCCCGTACCTGTTGCGGTAATATTGCTGATAGAACCGGTAGACTGCCCGCAGTTGGTGGACTGTACGTGTGCCGTTGTTTGATCCACGTTAGGGCCGGTAGTATTCAGCAGCTTAAACGGACCAAAAGTTTCGGTACAGTTTTGATCGCTGTTGGTAACCGAATAATAATAACTTCCCGCTGTTACATTTAACAGGTTTCTATCATTATTTATCCAGTTGCCCGACGCGTCTTTCCATCCGCCGCTGGAAGCTCCGTCATCATTGTTATAAAAAACCTGCAACCCCATGATGCTCCCGTTTGCATTGCCGCACGAGGGGTTGGTGAGCACCAACTGCGAATCGTCGTAAGTAAAGGTATTTCTTATCTCGTAAAAAGGAGTGGAATCGGTACAGTCGCCGTTAGTAACCACCAGTTTATATCTTCCCGGCGGCACATTCAGCAAATCGGCATTGTGCCCCACAACATGCCCCTGCTCGTCAACCCAGGTCATGCCTGTGGCGCTGAGTGGTATGGCCCCCTTTATCGATCCCAGCCCGTTAGTGCTGCATGCATTCACAATTTTTACATTATCAACGTTTACCGTAGCCCGCGTAAATTCCGATGTATTTCCGCCGATTGTTGCCGAAGCGATAACCGATCCGTGAATTGCTCCGTTATACTGCCATTTACCATTGGCATCGGCCGTGGTGGATGCGAAATAAGTTTGCGGCGAACAGGTTTTGCATGCATCGCTGTAAAACAACTCCACTTTTGAGTTTGGCGTTGCCGTACCCCCTACCGAATTGGCGGCAATCCTCGAAATCTGTATTTCAGGAAAAGGAAATTGACCATAACCGCCCAGGTGCATCGGCTGTTTGTTAACAGTACAGTAAATACTGTTTTTATTTACCGTAGCATTAGTATAAGGCCAAATGCTTATCGGATTGCAATTGGTTATGTAATTGGCATCCGCCGGGTTATCATCGCCTATGGCTACGTTGGTGTCCCAGTAATAAAATGTTCCAAATGTGGTAAACGTTTTAGTACGGGCCCTGTTAGTGCCAATATAGTTTCTTAATATGGTAACCGGCCTTCCGTTGTTAATAATATACATCGCATTATTTGCATCGGCTGTTATCACATTATCTTCAATGTGAATGGTGTTTTTTCCGTTTGGATTTGAAGTTCCGATCCAAAGGCCGGAAGCTTTTGGTATTGAATTCTGCTCGGTATAATCAACGCCTAAATCGTTATTTTTGATCAGGAAATCTGCCGGCGCCGACGAATAATATTCTTCGGGGTCTGTACCGGGATAGTCATTCATGTTACCCTGGTAAATAAACAACCCCTGAGCAAGCAAATTCCCTTGCGCAACTGTGCCGCCTATCCGGATCGTCCCGACAACGTAGTATAGCGAAACAGGCGAAGTTTCATTTACCGATAAGGTCTCCCCATCAGCATCAACGCCAAAGAAATTATCTTCGATGGTCAGGTTTTCAAAAAACCTGAGTTCGTTCTCAGGAAAATTAACTACCAGGGGATCATAAAATCCGGTAATCACATTTCCTTTGCCCGCAGCGCCTATTTGTACATTTTTATCGTTCTGTAACTCAATCCCCTTCCAGAAATACAAGGTTTGAGACGCCCTCGTATCGGTGAAGTTCTTAATATATAACCCGTACACCTCCACATCGTGCTGGTTCACTATCGATAAACCCGACAGTGTTTGTTCAACAGGCGTATTGAAAAAAAGCGCAACTTTAGCATCGCTCACCCCGAATTTCGCGCCCGGCTGCGTACTGCCATCTATCACCAGGTTCGAGCTTACGTCGGGCAGTTGCGCAGTAAGCATTATAGTTCTGGCTGCTGCTGCCGTTCCGGGTAAATTAAAGTGGATATAGTCTTTGGTTGCATTACCGTTCGCCGCTGCTTTAGTCAGCGCGTCTGCCAAAGTGCCGGGACCGGACGCCGCATTGCTCGTCACCACAAAAACAGCAGGAAAAGCACTGAAACTGAACAGCAACAGCACAAGCAATAAGGTTATTTTCTTACAACACATTAATTAGGGACGCGAGGCACCAAAGTAATAATTTTTCGGAGAAAAGCTGCCAACTGAAAATCGCCAAACCGTCCACTAATCACAATTGCCACCCGCCGCTGCTACTGCCACTTATTCTCAAAACCACCCATTCAATTCATCCTTCTGTAAAATCCCTAACACACCCTTAACATCATTGATACTCATTTGGTAAAATCGTACCTTTGCGCCCAAAGTAACTGACACCCATTTTGATGAAGTTGAATATCGATTACCAGGAGAAATTCCAGTCGCGTCATATTGCGCCGAACGAGGCCGATACCGCGCAAATGTTAAAAGCTGTTGGCGTTAACTCGCTTGATGAGCTCATCGGTCAAACCATTCCGGAAAAGATAAGGCTGAAAGCGCCGCTTAACCTGCCCCCGGCAAAAAGCGAGTTCGATTACCTGGCTACGCTAAAACAAACGGCATCAAAAAATAAGGTATTTAAATCGTACATCGGCCAGGGTTATTACGATGTGATCGTTCCCGGCGTGATCCAGCGCAACATCCTCGAGAACCCCGGATGGTACACCCAATACACCCCCTACCAGGCCGAAATTGCACAGGGCCGTTTACAGGCTCTGCTGAATTTCCAGACGATGGTGATCGACCTTACCGGTATGGAAATTGCCAATGCATCTTTACTGGATGAAGGCACCGCCGCCGCCGAGGCCATGTTTATGCAATACAGCCTCCGCAAAAATGCTGGTGCAAACATATTCTTCGTTTCCAACGAGGTATTCCCTCAAACTATCGATATTCTTAAAACCCGCGCACAGCCTTACGGTATCGAATTGCTTATCGGCAGCCACGAAACTGTCGAGCTTTCCGAAAACATGTTCGGAGCCATTGTTCAATACCCTGCCGGTGATGGCGCAGTTTATAATTATACAGACTTTGCCGCCAAGGCACACGAAAAAGGCATCAAACTAACCGTTGTTGCCGACATCATGAGCCTTGCCCTGTTAACCCCTCCGGGCGAATGGGGTGCCGATATCGTTGTTGGTTCCACTCAGCGTTTCGGCGTACCAATGGGCTTCGGAGGCCCGCATGCCGCTTATTTTGCCACCAAAGAAGAATACAAGCGCTCTATCCCCGGCCGTATCATCGGTGTAACTATCGATAGCGCGGGTAATTATGCCTTGCGTATGGCCCTGCAAACCCGCGAGCAGCATATCCGCCGCGATAAGGCAACTTCAAACATCTGTACCGCGCAGGCATTACTGGCTATCATGGCCGGCATGTACGCCGTTTACCACGGTCCGCAGGGTGTTAAGCTGATTGCCGAGCGGATCCACGGCCTTACTATTTTGTTAGCCAACGCCCTGCAGCAATTAGGCTATGAACAGCAGAACGAAGCTTACTTCGATACCATCAAATTTGATTTGGGCGAGTTAACCGGCCCGGTACATGCCGAAGCCATCAACAACGAAATGAACTTCCACTACAACGGTTCTGTGGTGACCATTTCTTTAGACGAGACTACCTCGCCCGAGGATGTGAAAACCATCGTTCGCTTTTTTGCCCGCGTAAAAGGCAAAACTTTGAACGATGTGAATTTAGACGAACTGACCGCCAACCTTGCTACCGTAATTCCTGCGGAGTTACAGCGTCAGTCGGCTTACTTAACTCATGCATTGTTCAACTCGCATCATTCGGAACACGAAATGCTGCGTTACATCAAATCATTAGAGGCAAAAGATCTTTCGCTTTGCCACTCGATGATCGCATTGGGTTCATGTACGATGAAGCTGAACGCCACTACCGAAATGGTTCCGGTAACCTGGGCCGAGTTCAGCAAAATGCATCCCTTCGCCCCTGCCGACCAGGTAGGCGGCTACATGCAGTTATTTGACGAGTTGAATAACTGGCTGAGCGAAATTACCGGTTTTGCTGCTATGAGCCTTCAGCCAAACGCAGGCGCACAAGGCGAATACGCCGGCCTGATGGTGATCCGTGCTTATCATAACGACCGCGGCGACAGTCACCGTAACATTGCTTTGATACCTTCATCAGCACACGGTACTAACCCTGCTTCAGCAGCTATGGCCGGCATGAAGATCGTAGTGGTACGCTGCGACGACAACGGAAACATCGACGTTGCCGACCTGAAAGCCAAAGCCGAACAATACCAAAATGAACTGTCTTGTTTGATGGTGACCTACCCGTCAACTCACGGCGTGTTCGAAGAGTCGATCATCGAGATCTGCGAGATCATCCACACTAACGGCGGCCAGGTTTATATGGACGGCGCTAACATGAACGCACAGGTAGGCTTAACCAGTCCCGCCAATATCGGTGCCGACGTTTGTCACCTCAACCTGCATAAAACATTCTGTATCCCGCATGGCGGCGGCGGTCCGGGCATGGGCCCTATCGGTGTAGCAAAGCACCTGGTGCCTTACCTGCCGGGTCATGCTGTAGTTGATATCGACCGTGGTAAATCTATCCACGCCGTATCGGCAGCGCCCTGGGGTTCTGCATCGATCCTCATTATTTCACACGCCTACATCGCCATGATGGGCGGCGAAGGTTTAACCAACGCCACCCGTTACGCCATCCTGAACGCCAACTATATCAAAACCCGCCTGGAGCATCATTACCCCGTGCTGTACACCGGCTCGCACGGCCGCTGCGCACACGAAATGATCCTCGATTGCCGCGCGTTCAAAAACTTCGGCGTCGAAGTAACCGACATTGCCAAACGCTTAATGGATTATGGCTTCCACGCGCCAACCGTATCGTTCCCGGTAGCCGGCACTGTAATGGTTGAGCCAACCGAATCAGAGCCGAAACATGAACTCGATCGTTTCTGCGATGCGATGATCTCCATCCGTCACGAAATTGACAACGTAGAAAAAGGCTTGTCAGACAAAACCGACAACCCGCTGAAAAATGCGCCGCACACCGCAGCAGTGATCACCGCTAACGAATGGTCGCATCCGTACAGCCGCCAGAAGGCCGCCTACCCGCTGCCATACGTGGCCAACTACAAATTCTGGCCATCAGTAGGCCGCGTTAACGATACTTATGGTGATAGGACGCTGATCTGCTCATGCCCACCGCTGACAGATTATGAGTTTGAGGAAAGCGAAGTAACCACGCCGGAATACGGAACGTGAGATTGATGTGCGGATTTTTGATGTGCGGATGTGCGGATGAAATCTGAACCGGATAAATTTAAACTTGCGAAGTTTCAAAAACTTCGCAAGTTTTTTGTTTTATAGCTCGCGCAACTTCGGTCAGTCGCATTCCCTCTGCACCACGTCATTGCGAGGAACGAAGCAATCTCTACACAGGACATTACCGCTGGTGCATGGTTCAGAGATTGCTTCGTTCCTCGCAATGACGCTTGGATTTTCATCCGCACATCCGCACATCAAAAATCCGCACATCAAAAAACTTTCACCGCCAAAATCCCCCTTTTTACCGACATCTTTTTGCCGCTAACCTATTTAACATTGGCCTGTGGGCGTATCCGGCTTAGTTTTACATCATCAAATACAATGAACACCAAAACTGATACGGACATGAACGCTTACTCAAACTCATACACAGCACTCAACGGCATGACAATGGATGAATATAGCTTCCTCCACCATGCATCAGCCGGTTTAACCGCCAACCAGACCAACACTTTTATGGCCGTTTACAGCACCCGCCGTAAAAACCCGACCGATATATTGCTGGCTACCCTGTTCGGCTTTTTCGGCCTTGCCGGCATCCAGCGCTTTATGACAGGCCAGATCTTATTGGGTATCCTGTTTTTAATCACCGGCGGTTTCCTCGGCATCGGCACAATAATCGACCTGTTCAGCTACAAAAGCCTCGCAAATGATTACAATCGTCACCTCGCTTACGATTGCTACCACATTGCCAAAATGAACAACTAACCAAGTCCATCCGCGGGAGCGTAATGCATAACAACTGAAAAACTCCCTGATCTATCATATATAAAAAGGCGAAAGCTAAAAGCAGAAAGGTGAAAGTGATTCCTCTCCGGCTTTTAGCTTTCTTTGTTATTCGCCATCTATTTTGTCATGTTGAACGTAGTGAAACATCTTATATACATGCGACAGGTAAGTGCTTTGCTTGTCCCATGTTTGTGTCGCCAGTATAAGGTCCTTCGCTATCGCTCAGAATGATAAAGAAAATAAAATATACGAATTGTTGATAATAATTACTTTACCATCGTCTTCTCCCTCACCGCCTTAAACTCCGATCCATTTTTCCATCCGGGGAAGGTTGATTCATTAGCCAGTTTTTCACCCACCTTAAATAAAATATTAGCTACTTCGGCCATGCCGCTTGCATCCATATCCGGCGAGTAACTGTCTGATGGCTGGTGATAATGCAGTTCCCCATATTCCTTCTGTTTGGCCTTACCGTAGGCCTCACCGTGGGCAGTACTTTCTGCTCCGTTGTTCATATCCAATGCAGGCACACCTACTTTGGCAAAGTTGAAATGATCGGAACGGTAATAACCGCCCGCACCGGGATTTTTATCGCCCACAACTTTTTTACCATCAGCTTTGGCAAATTCGGCCACATAGTCATCCAGATCGTTCTGGCCCTTTCCGGTAATGGCAAAATCGTTGGTTTCGCCGTAATTGCCCAGGGCGTCCATATTCAGATCGGCCACAGTTTTGTTGAGCGGAAAGATGGGATGCGTGGCATAATATTCCGAACCCAGCAAACCCTGCTCCTCGGCAGTAACCGCTAAAAACACCACTGAACGCTTAGGCTTTTCTTTTAATTGCGAGAAGGCCTTAGCTACATTCAAAACAGCGGCAACACCGCTGGCATTGTCTACAGCTCCGTTATAAATACTATCGCCTTTGGCATCAGGCTTGCCCACACCAAGGTGATCCCAGTGCGCGGTGTACAACACGCATTCTTCAGGATGCGCATTGCCCTTCAAAACAGCGATCACGTTATGCGAGGTTGAATACTTAAGTTTGGTTTTCACGGTTAGCGTAGCATTCAGGTTTAAAGGCACGGCTTTGAAATCTTTTTTGCGGGCATAAGCACGGATATCGCCGGTGATGCCTGCCGCGGCAAATAGTTTTTTTGCGGCGTCTTCGGTCATCCATCCCTCAACCTTGCAGCGCGACAGGTGTTTATCCTTTTCCTGCAGATACAATTTGGCGCCGGTAAAGCTGTTGGCCACCACACTCCAGCCGTAACTGGCCGGTTCGGTTTGATGCACGATCAATACGCCCGCCGCACCCTGGCGCGCAGCTTCCTCAAATTTATAGGTCCAACGGCCGTAATACGTCATGGTATCCTGCTTAAAAATCCTCTCGCCCGATTTAAATCCCGGATCATTCACCAGCACCACCACCGTTTTGCCCTTTACATCCAGGCCGGCATAATCGTTCCAGTGATATTCGGGCGCAACAACGCCGTAGCCCGCAAACACCAGCGGCGAGTTTTTTAATTGCACAGTATCTACCTCGCGGCGGGTCGACGCCACAAAGTCGGTCATATAATTCAGGCTGATATTGCTTTTGCCGCTCACGGTCATGATGGGCGATGGCGTGCTGGTCACCTCCACCATCGGCACCTCCTGGTAATAGCTGCCATTATTGCCCGGCTCCAATCCTAATTTTTTAAACTGAGAAGAGATATAAGCGATTGCTTTAGTTTCGCCTTCGGTAAACGGTTTGCGGCCCAGCAGTGAATCATTGGCCAGCACGGCAATGTGACTTTTTATTTCGTCGCCGGTAATAACGTTGGTACTTTCTTCATGCTGTTTACAGGCGGTAAGCACAACCGCAGCGGCAAGCGCCAAAGCAAATTTGGTGTTGATGATCTTCATAAAATGAGGTTAGTTAACCAAATGTAATTAAAATAGTCGATGGTCAATAAACCATGGCGCACAGCCATCCTGTTTCTGCTATGGTCTATCGTCCATGCACTATGTACCCAGCAATATTTTTCGATCAATACAATAAATTCATAGTATTTACGTTTAGAAATCTATTAACATCGCCTGCAAATTCTTTCTCCGTCCGCACGAAAACGAACATATAGCTGTATCGGAATAGTGCAGTCCCTCAATCAATAAAATCATAAATAATTACTAATCAAACATTTACAACAACGGCACGTGGTTTGCGCAACGTTTGTTGATATATAATTTAATTAAAAATGAGCCTGCGCAAACCCCTGATACGGCGTACTTTTTCACAGGAACGGTACGAAATTTTGATTAAAAGACAGTGCAACGGCACTGCCACCTTTAGCGAATTGACTGAACTTGATGAGATCGTTAACCGCGATCCGTCCATCCGCGAAATAGTTTTGATAGAAAATCATTTCATCCCCGGCAACGATGAAGGAAATAATCCTGAAGCCGAGACACAGAAAGCGCCGGCGCCCCCTCACCACGCCACATGGTTAAGTAAGCTGCTGTCGGCCATTCACCGTGCAATCCATTCGCAATTCTTTATAACGAAAGAAAAAGCGCTGATGAGTATGTAAAAACGAATTTCTGGTCTAAGTTTAGCGCAGCGCAACTTAGTCCTGCAATAACGCAAGCATCCTGCTTGCGAAAAAATTTCAGAATCGTGAAAATTTGCCTCGCAAGCTGAAAGCTTAGGAGGTTATAGGTCTAAGTTACGCTGCGCTAAACTTAGACCAGCGGAGGAACATAGTGAAGGATCTTATACGCCATGCATTGAGCAGTGAAGTGCCCGGGTAAGTTCTCTATGCGACATAACGCCAATGCAAACATCTTCAAAAGACACAAAGTGTTGCGTCTCTACGAAAAAATCATGTCATATCTTCCGGACTTTTCCGACTTTTCGGACTTTCCGGCTCCAAATTTAAACCTACCTTTGCCATCACAGTCTATTTACAAAAAACAAGGAACATGAAAAAACTACTCATTCTGATAGCGCTGGTTGCTGTAACCAGCGGTGTATTTGCCCAGGCGGTAGACCTGCGCCGCAAAATTGAAGTAAGCGGAACCGCCGAAAAGGAAGTAACGCCCGACATTATCAACGTGTCTATCTCGTTGCAGGAGTATATGGATGGCAAAAAGAAGATCACCATCGATCAACTGGAAAACCAACTGGAAGGCGCTGTAAAAGATGCCGGTATTGCTAAGGAAGATTTTACCGTAAACAACGTATCGGCATGGAACAACACCTATAACAAAAAGAAAACGCCCGATTTTCTGGCCAGCAAGCAATACGGCCTCCGCGTGCGCGACCTGAACAAATACAACCAGATCATCAATAAGATCGACCCGAAAGGCATCCAGTCAACCAACGTGGATAGTTACGATTATTCAAAGATCGAAGACCTGAAACGTGAATTGAAAGTAAAGGCGCTGTTATCAGCAAAAGAGAAAGCTGCCTATTTATTAAGCGCCATCGGCGATAAGGTGGGCGATGCCATCAGCATTACCGAGATCGATAATGGTAATTACGTTGCACCACGCCCGGTGATGTACAAAATGGCCATGTCGGCAGCAGCAGCCCCTTCTCCCGCTGAATCTGATATTGACTTTAAGAACATAAAATTAAGTTTTCAGATAAACGCTGTGTTCGAAATTGTAAAGTAACTCCCCTAAAATCAGGAGAGTGCTTTTTAGTACTCTTCTGATTTTCAACTATCCTCTTTTATCAAAATCATAAAACTTCACTCCCTTCTTTTAAAAAAAATCAAAATTTTTAAAATATCTAATTTTTTTATTCCCCTAATGAATACCTGAGTCCTTATCAGCTATTTACAAAAACTCAATATTTCGACAATATTATTTCTCAATAGTTAAAAAACTATCGCTTAATTGTATATTTGCAGTTTAAATCGGCATATTTGTTAATATAATATGAAGTCTGCATTGCCAAATTTGCATTAATAAACATTTGACAATGTGAATTTTACAATTTATATTTATGGACCCTAATTCATATAAGCATGATCCGTACACGCTTTAAAAAGGTGCTGCTGGTAGCGCCTGAAATTTTTCCTAATAAATTGCTGACCGACTATACCAACGTCAGGCATGTTTCTGTCGCCTCCGGAATTTTTCCTGCCATTCATGAAACCACACCGGATGTGATCGTGTTCGATTATGAATTTATGGGGAAAGGATTAGAAAATACGCTGCGCCGCATCCAGACAAACAAGTTCTACAACAAAATAAAGATCTGCTGCTACAAAAATTCGCCAAACGAAAAGGTAGACAGCTTTCTGAAAGTGCTCGGGGTCGATCACTTTGTTTACCGCCAGGATCTGATGCGGGATACCAAAAATAAATCGGTGTTAAATGCGCTGAATTCTATCGTAGATGCATCCATCGTAAAATGGGTAATTAACGCCACTCACTAAGCAACAAACTAACTAAGCTAATCATAAACCAAAAGCGGCAGGATGAACCACCCTGCCGCTTTGCTTTTTATAGATCAATCGTTTTTTAGTCGATCCATTCAAATTTGGTATAAGGAACCAGTACTTCCGGAATTTTGATCCCTTTTTCGGTCTGGTTGTTCTCTAACAATGTAGCCACAATCCGTGGCAGGGCCAGCGCACTGCCGTTCAGCGTATGTGCCAGCTGCGTTTTTCCCTCTGCATTACGGAAACGCAGCTTCAGGCGGTTACTCTGGAAGCTTTCAAAGTTCGATACAGACGATACTTCCAGCCAGCGCTGTTGCGCCGCGCTCCAGGTTTCCATATCGTAGGTTAACGAGGCTGTAAAGCTCATATCGCCACCGCACAAACGCAATACACGATAAGGCAAGCCCAGCTTTTGCAACAAGCCCTGTACATGCAGGCTCATTTCTTCCAGTATCTCGTATGATTTATCCGGATGGGCAATCTGCACCAACTCTACCTTATCAAATTGATGCAAACGGTTCAGCCCGCGCACATGCGCACCATAAGAACCCGCCTCACGACGGAAGCATGGCGTGTAACCCGTATTGCGTACCGGCAGTTCGTCGGCTTTTAATATTACGTCACGGTAAAGGTTAGTGATCGGCACCTCGGCTGTAGGGATCAAATACAGATTATCCACGCCAACGTGATACATCTGGCCCTCCTTATCCGGCAACTGCCCGGTGCCAAAACCCGAAGCTTCGTTCACCATCAGCGGCAGCATACGTTCGTCGTACCCGGCTTTCTCAGCCTCGTCCAAAAAGAAACTGATCAGCGCACGTTGCAGCTTGGCGCCCTTGCCTTTATAAACCGGGAAACCCGCACCGGTGATCTTCACACCCAGCTCAAAGTCTATCAGGTTATATTTAGCGGCCAGTTCCCAATGCGGTAAAGCATTTTCGGGAAGAACCGGCCTTTCGCCATTCTCCAGCACAACATCATTTTCCTCCGGTGTTATTCCTTTCGGAACCGAGCTATGCGGCAGGTTAGGCAGCAGCACCAGTTTCTGGTAAAGCTCTTCCTCAACGCTGCCAAGTTGCTCGTTCAGTTTTTTGATCTCTTCCTTCCACACACCGGTCTTCACCTTCAGCGCATCGGCCTCATCCTTTTTTCCGGTGCGCATCAGCTCGCCAATTTGTTTTGCGGCAGCATTGGCCTCGGCCGAAGTATTATCCAGCGTGGTTTGGGTCGAACGGCGTTTATCGTCGAGTCCGATCACTTCATTGACCAATTCGGGCTGTTTGAAATTTTTTACAGCCAAACGTTCTAAAACCTGTTCCCTGTTATCGCGGATATAACTAACTTGCAGCATTATTTTATTTTTTAGGCAAAGATATAATCAGTTGGCAGTTTGCAGTGTGCAGTTGGCAGTTTTTTTACTGGCGGCATTATTTGTAAACTGTAACCGCCAACTGGAAACTAAAAACTGCCAACTACAATGAGCGGAAAATTACACCTCGTCCCCACGCCAATCGGCAACCTTGAAGATATCACATTCAGGGCCATCCGTATATTAAGGGAGGCCGACCTGATCCTTGCGGAGGATACCCGCACCTCGGCGCCGCTGTTGAAGCATTTCGATATTCACCAGAAGGTATTTTCGCACCATCAGCATAACGAGCACCAGTCATCTAATGAGATCATCCGTTTTTTGAAGGAAGGAAAAAATATCGCCCTCATCTCTGATGCCGGCACCCCTGCAATTTCCGATCCGGGTTTTTACCTGGTTCGTGAAGCCTTAAAGAATGAGATAGCGGTAGAATGCCTGCCCGGCGCAACAGCCTTTGTGCCCGCGCTGGTTAACTCCGGCTTCCCTACCGACAGGTTTTGTTTCGAAGGATTCCTGCCGCTGAAAAAGGGCCGCCAAACCCGTTACAAAACATTAGCCGAAGAAGAACGCACCATCATACTTTATGAATCGCCGCACCGTTTATTAAAAACACTCGACGAAATGGCCACTTATTTTGGAGCAGAGCGGCAAATTTCCGTTTCCCGAGAACTTACAAAAATGTTCGAAGAAACCGTGCGCGGCACTGTTGAAGAAGTGAAAACCTATTTCGAAACACACCCGGTAAAAGGTGAGTTTGTGATTTGTGTGGCAGGAAAGTAATAATAGAAATTAAAAAGCGTCATTGCAGGCACGAAAACCTCGTCGGCATGCATTAACGCCAATGCACCGCCAACCTTTCAGCAAAATACTCAAGGGTTAGAACCGTCAGTAGAAGAGCTTCGGGAAAAAGCGTACAAAACCATGGCCTAAAGCGCAGGCTAAGGGCATAGGAAACTTTTGCTTGCAGGGTAACGAAGAGATAGGGTAACACGGCAAAAGATTTCCAGCCCTGCAAGGTTTTGGGAGCTTTGTGTGCAAAGGCCAGTGCGGCAAAGAAGCCTTTCTGCTGACTTGATTTTTTGGTTACTTTTGTATCAAGACAAAAGTAACAGCCTCCGCGGCAATTGAGCGGCACAATGCCTAAGTGGATTGAACCAAAATACAAGCGAAGGAATAAAAACGCCAATGCATAGCGAGGAGATTGCTTCGTACCTCGCAATGACAGAAGTAGAAAATAAATGAAAAAAAACATTCTCTTATCCGTTGCATCCGGCCTGCTGCTCTGGCTTGCCTGGCCTCCCACTCCTTACACCACCTTTCTGCTATTCATCGGCTTCGTCCCAATGCTCATAGCCGTCGAAAATATCATCCAATCCGACTATACAAAAAAAGGTAAAAAGATCTTCGGCACCGTGTTCCTCGGCTGCTTCGTATGGAACACACTATCAATTTATTGGGTGTACAACGCCCTGAAAATGATAGGCGAATTTGTCGCACTGCCGGTATCATTCATCCCCTGGTCGTTAGGACCGCTATTGATGGCCACTGCATTTTGGCTATATTATCGCTTACGCAGCGTCACCAACCGCAATACTGCGCTGCCCGGCCTCGTGTGCTTCTGGATCGCTTACGAATACCTGCACCAAAGCTGGGACCTCAATTTTCCGTGGATGACGCTTGGCAACGGCTTTGCGGTAACTCATCAATGGATCCAATGGTACGAATACACCGGCGTTTATGGTGGTACCGTGTGGGTATGGGCGCTCAATATCCTGATCTTCCTGATTTATCTTAATCGCCGCGAAGCCACTAACAAAAAGTTACCTGTAAAACTTATTGCCGCAGCCGCACTCATACTGCTGTTACCTATCAGCTTTTCGCTATATCGTTATTATAACTACACTGAACAGGTTAACCCCTCAAATGTGGTAGTGGCACAACCCAATATCGATCCCTACGCTAAAGAAAATTCCATTCCGGCGTTTCAGCAACTAAGTATCTTAACCCATGTTTCAGATTCCATCGGTCAGAAAAATACCGAGTTCTTTATATGGCCTGAAACCGCCATCCCCGACGAGATCAACGAAGACAAGATCCGCACCAATGCCAACTTTCAGCAGGTGCAGCGCTTTCTTGATAAATACAAGAACGGCAATGTAATAACAGGTGCCGAAACGTTTAAAATCTACAATAAACAAGCAACTCCAACCGCAAATTACGACGAGCAATCGCACGTTTATTACGATAACTTCAACACGGCGGTCAATATTGAAAACTCTGCCGAAGTACAATTCTACCATAAATCGAAACTGGTGCCGGGCGCCGAGTCGATGCCATTTGGCAATGCCCTTTCATTTTTGAAGCCCGTATTTGCACACCTCGGCGGCGCAACCGGCGCTTACGGCGGTCAGGCCGAACCCGGCGTATTTTATTCCG
This sequence comes from Mucilaginibacter sp., assembly GCA_036569325.1. Lineage (GTDB taxonomy): Bacteria > Bacteroidota > Bacteroidia > Sphingobacteriales > Sphingobacteriaceae > Mucilaginibacter. The sequence goes on from DATCQV010000145.1 coordinate 20,454, forward strand.
CCAGCGGCATCGGCGCCGACCCTGTGATCTGCTACGACTCTATCTGGGGTGAATGGGTTGCGCAATCGGTACATAAAGGGGCACAATTCATCGCCGTGATCACTAACGACGGCTGGTGGGGCAACACCAGCGGTAAAGACCAGCATATCGACTATGCCAAACTCCGCGCCATCGAAACCCGGCGCTGGGTATGCCACTCGGCCAACACCGGCATCTCCGGCTTCATCAACCAGCGCGGCGATATGGTACAATATTCTAAATGGTGGACCAGAACTGCTCTCAAACAAGATATCAACCTCAATTCCGACCTCACCTTCTATGTCCTTTACGGCGATTACATCGCACGATTAGCATGTATTCTGGCTGTTTTGGGAATAGTGTTTGTTGGGATAAAGGGATTTAGTAAGAGGAAATTGACGGCGGTATAAATGCAATATTGGCAATACACTCCCTAAACTTATTGCGGCTTGTATTTAAGGAGACGCGAAGCATCGCGTCTCTACGTTGTCCTATGCAGGTGCATTATTCCGCAACAGATAAATTATATGGATATGAATTCGCAGAGACGCGATGCATCGCGTCTCCGTCAGGATTTCCCTTCCCTGCTCAATATAAACGCCATCAAATCATGTATCGGCTGCTGCAGCACCTTTCCTACATGCACCCCATGCTCCTTACAAACCTCTCTTAGTTCATCTGTAAAAACATAAGCGATAGACCCCACAAAATGACACTTATACCGGTGATATTGCGGATACGATTTAATATTGGTTTCGATGAATTCCACCAGCCCGCGGCGAATCATCGCCTGCGCATAAGGCGTCGGCCTGATGTCGCTTAAAAACTTGCTGAAGCTGGCCAGGTAAGCATTGGCGTTAGGCGTTTGATACACGCTTTTTATCACCTTTTCCTTGTTCAGCTGGTATTCGGCATCAAATTTAGCAGCAATGTCATGCGGCATCCTGCCGTACAGAAAATCGGTGATCAGCGCCTTGCCGAACCATGTTCCGGCGCCCTCATCACCTAAAACAAAACCCAGGCCATGTTTGCCCGAATGGATATCCTCGCCATCAAAAAAGGAAATGTTCGATCCTGTGCCCAATACACAGCAAATGCCTTTCTCACGGCCGCAGGTAGCATAAGCGCATCCCAGCAGGTCATTATCCACACTGATGTACGATTTGGTAAACAGTTGACTTATCGCATTGGAAACGATCTCGTGCCGGTCGGGACTGGAGCAGCCCGCGCCGAAAAAATAGATCTCAGAGATCTCCGCAGCATAAGCAATAATATCGGCAGCTTGTTCCTGCAATATCTTTACAATCTCTTTTTCAGTTAAAAAGTAGGGGTTCAGTCCGGCCGTTCTGAACTGTTTTACTTCATCTTTATTAAGCTGCAGCAACCAATCCGTCTTCGTCGACCCGCTATCAGCCACAAGGATCATGGACAAAGTTCTTCGAGTGCTTTTTGGGTGAGTGGTTTATGAATAAACTGGG
>DATCQV010000146.1:0-3524 GCA_036569325.1 Mucilaginibacter sp.
CGTGCAGCCTGCCGTGCTTGATGGTTATTCGCCGTTAACCGGGCTTTCAACACACGTGTCAACCTTTAATGTAATTCCGTCGGCAAGGTTTGTTTACAACTTCTCGCGCAGTAAGGCCTTCACTGTTAACTATAATGGTTCGAGCAGCCAGCCGAGCTTTACACAACTACAGCCCACTGTCGATTTTTCGAATGCGCTTTACCCCGTACAGGGTAACCCCGACCTGAAGCCGCAGTTTACCAACAACTTCCAGATCAGGTACAACAACTTCAGTATTGCTACCGGCGATGTTTTCTTTACCTCGGTGCAGTTTTCGCAAACACAAAACGCCGCGGTAACCAATTCCATTACTTATCCGAGCGTTTATCGCCGCGATCCGCGTTTCCAGAACACTATTTTAACGCAATACCTCAATGCCGACGGGGTTTATACCATAAACGGCAGGGTAACCTACGCAAAACCATGGGCCAATCGCAAGTACACCTTATCATTAAACGGCCTGGTTACTTATAACAATAATATTGGTTATTTGAGCAGCATTGATACTGCCGGTACTGAAAAAACAGAAAAGAACGTTGGCAAAAACCTGGTATTTACTCCGGGTATGAGTTTCAGGGTTGATCTGACAGATCACATCGATGCACAGGTATTTACCAATTACAGTATTAACCGCACCAGCAACTCGGTGGTAAACCCGCTTACCGATGCCGTATCGAACATCAGGGCGTGGACTTCGGGCCTGATCGGTAAAAACTACTTTGGCGACTGGACGGTGAGCTACGATCTGCAGCATGTTACCAACTATGGCTATACATCGAATGTTAAAATTGCTAACCCGACAGTATTGAATATGTATGTAGAACGCAGGTTTATGAAAGATCACCGCGGGACCATCCGTGTTTCGGCCTTCGACTTATTTAACCAGAACACCGGCTTCTCATCATCGGCTACCGCCAGCGCTATTACGCAAACACAGGTTAACAGGCTGTCGCGTTACTTCCTGGCAACCTTTACGCTTCGCCTGCAGAAGTTTGCAGGTAAATCGCCGATAGGCGATCCGTCGTCACGTGGCTTCAGGCGCGGCGGAGGCGGAGGTGGTAACCGTGGCGGCGGCGACGGCTTCCCGGGTGGTGGTCCATCTGCAACGCTCGACTAATATCGATAAAAAGAAGAGCCGGTTTGATCGTCAAACCGGCTCTTCTTTTCAGGTAAAATATCTTTTATTAATTATGCCGCCACAACAGAGTTGATAACCCGCTCCAATTCCTCCAGGTCGAACGGTTTGGCCAGGTAAGTTTCGGCGCCGGCATGGTTAGCCAGCAGTTCGATATCGCTGTTGGCCGAAAAGTAAATAATGGGGATGTTTTTCAGGTCATCGTTCTGCTTCAGCTTTTGTGTTGCAATGATGCCGCCATCATCAGGAATCCAGTTGTCCATCAGGATCACATCGGGTAAAACGGCTGAAACCTTGTCGATAATGTTATTACAATCCGAATAAGCATTTACCGTCCATCCGCGTTCTTCAAGTATGAAACTGCAAATGGAAAGGATATCCTCATCATCGTCGAAAATAATGATCTTCTTGTCGTTGTTGTTCATTTGGTTGAGATACGTGAAGCTATGGAACATATTTAACAAAAGCAACATTTCTTATTAATTTATTTTATTTAAAATAAGTTAGTTTCCGGATAGCCTTCAGGGGGAAATTAAGCAAAGTACAACTTAATTATAACAAACTAATGAACAGTTGTTTGCATTGGTTATAGATCGCCGGCTTGCTTATATCAGGTTATATATTGAAAGAACTTATATTAACTTAAAGGTTATACCGGTTAGCTTGCAGCGCGCCGCGCCATTTGATAAAGCGAATACAGGTTTAGCAGCGTTTCTACTTTTATAGGTTTGCTGATCATTGCCTTTACAAAATCATATTTATTCACCAGTTCGCGGTCTTCCGGGTTAATTGACGACGAAATGATATAGACATCTACCGGCTTCCTTATTTTCTTATAAAGAATGTTAAATTCTTCAAGAAAATCCCATCCGCTGAATCCTGGCATATTCAGATCGAGGAAAATAACATCGGGCAAGGCACCCGGGGTGATATCGCAGTTTCCGATCAGGTTCATGCTCAGACGAGCGTCTGTACTGTGTTTGGCACCCGGAAATAAATGAAACTTATCGAACAGCCGCTGCATGATCAGGTGCTCGACAGGATTATCATCAATCATCAAAAAGTTAACCATTTCCTTTACAATTTAGGTCTCGGGCGTATGGGATTGTAAGCGTTGCAAAAGATGTTCCAATGCCGCTTAGGCCACTGTTAATGAGTTGTTTGTGATAATGTGTATGGAAAAGTGTATAAATAACAACCATTTTGGAGAGATTGTGGGTAGAAAAATATACAGCGGTTGTATTGAGAAGCAGGTTTAATAATTCGGGCCATTTTGCCGTATCTGAAATAATGTGTTTTAGAAGTTAATAAACACGTAAAAATACGTCGCAAATACCGTTAAAACACGGGTTGTTGATCATTTACAATGTGGCTACCTTTAATGTACCAACCCTGTCACAAATGCCTTATGTGCCGCAAATCAATCGGGCAAATTTTAATATTGTTTGCCGCCGTTTTGTTTTCTCCCCGATACGGCCTTTGCCAGGATAGCTTTGAACGCTTATTGAGCAAAAAAATGGATTCAATTTTAAAAGAACCATCAGCTGCGAGGGTGTACAGTGAATTGTATCCTAACGGAGCGCCGCGTAATATGATGACGCCATCGGGCTGGGGTGGCTATGGCATGGCTTTTTTTGGAGGCGTTGGCGGAACCTATCCGCAGGTGTATAGCCATAAGCCCGATATGGGCGTTTCTGCCGGCTTTTGTGTGGGCAACCCGGTAAAGGCTGTTAACCTGGCCATAGGCGCTAACATGTTCGACGTGCATAAGTTCCGCGACTTTTCGGCCAATATCATTTTAAGCCGTAAGATATTTAAGGGCAGCAGCATCTCTGTAGGCGGGCTGGGTTTATTTTACAATGCAAGCCAAACTGATGCGCCTGCAGCTACCTACTATGTATCGTTCAGCCACGCTGTTCAAACAGTATCTTCAAAAACGCCCGGAGCATCGGCGCTAAGCTATACCATTGGAATTGGTAACGGAAGGTTCCTGCTAAAAAGCCCGGCCGATATTGCTGCCGGCCGTGGCGCGCATGGCACGGCCGTATTTGGCGGCGTGTCGTATGAATTGATCAAACGAACCAATCTGAATGTGGAATGGTCTGGCCAAAACCTTGGATGTTCGCTCGGGTTAAGGCCGTTCAGGTCTTTATTATCCGTTGGCATAGGCGTAGATAATTTAACAAGATATACCGCAGATAAGCCGAGCCTGTTGCTTTCGCTTGGCTATCCGCTTTCGTTAACCAGATAAATATTAAAGCTATGAAAAAGACACTTCTTATTTTATTGGTTGCTTCGGCAGTTGGGATAAGTTATTGTAAAGCTCAAAGCTCGTCACCACCCTCTACAC
>DATCQV010000147.1:0-15222 GCA_036569325.1 Mucilaginibacter sp.
GGTAATATCGGCGCCCTGCGGCGAGGTGATGATACGCTCGCGTTTGTATAAACCCGCATTTTCAATTTCGGTGAGTTCCTGCTGTAAAACCGGCTTCAGTGTATTATACATAATGTGTGGATTTTTGAAAGGGCAAAATTACGATTTTGATTTCGGATGTCGGATGTTCGATTTCGGATTTATCGGCTGCCCACGATCCAATTCCGAAATCGAACATCCGAATTCCGAAATTCTCCCTATCTTTGCGGCTCATTTAACACTGTTTGCAGCAGTATCAATGATTTATGGCAAAATATAATACACTACTTTACTATTGTTATTCAACAATAGCGGATGGCGAGCAGTTTGCTGCCGATCACCTCAAATTCTGTAAAAGTCTTGGTTTGGCCGGCCGTATTATTGTGGCCGATGAAGGTTTGAACGGCACTGTTTCCGGTTTGCCTGAAGCCTGCAAAACTTACATGGATACTGTTCATGCCGATCCGCGTTTTGCAGCAACCGAGTTCAAGATCGATGAGGTTGATAAACCCTCATTTGTAAAAATGCACGTGCGTTATAAATCGGAAATTGTTCACTCCGGTCTGCGCGATCCTAATATGATCAATCCCCAGGTTCGTACCGGCAAGCATCTGGAGCCAAAAGAATTCCTGGCGATGAAGGATCAGAAGGACGTGGTGATCCTTGATGTCCGCTCGAATTATGAACATAACCTCGGCAAGTTCAAAAACGCCGTTACATTAGATATTGAGAACTTCCGCGATTTTCCGGCCATGATCAACGAACTGGCGCAATACAAGGACAAAAAGATCCTGACCTACTGCACCGGCGGCATCAAATGCGAAAAAGCATCAGCCTTATTACTGCACGAAGGCTTTAAAGATGTTTATCAGTTACACGGTGGGATCATCAAATACGGAAAGGAAGCTGGCGGCGAGGATTTTGAAGGCAAATGCTATGTGTTTGATAATCGCCTTTCTGTTGAAGTAAATTCGGTGAATCCGGTGGTGATCTCCACCTGCTTAAACTGCGGTAAAACCACACCGAAAATGATCAACTGTGCCAATCCCGAATGCAACGAGCATTTTACGCAGTGCGATGAGTGCGGCGAAAAAATGGAAGGCTGCTGCAGCGATGCCTGCAAAACGCATCCGCGCAAACGGATTTACGATGGTACCGGTTATTATGTAAAGGTGCCACAACCCGTAAACATCAATAAAAAATCGAAGCTGCAGCCGGTTGAGTGATTTGTAGAGACACAATACATAGTGTCTCCCGGTGTAATATAATTTTGATACGGCGCAACATTTTGCCCGATCAACAGTCTTCTATATAAATCAAATTCAAACCGTATTTTCGCAGAGACGCAATTTGTTGCGTCTCTGTTTATATAACCCTATGCGTAAAGCGCTTCTGTTTTTTTGTTTTGTACTGATACCCGTTGTTTTTGCTGTCGCGTCCGACATTAAAAGCATAGGCGTGCCTTACGTGCAAAATTACACCAAAGCGCTGTACCAGTCGGGTAATCAGAACTGGTCTATCACGCGCGATGAGCATGGCATTATGTACTTTGGTAATTCTGAGGGCTTGCTCACATTCGACGGTAAGTACTGGCAATCATACCAGATGCCCAATGGATTGATCGTCCGCTCGGTAAGGGCTGATGGCAAGGGCAAAGTTTATTCAGGAGGTTTTGGCGAATTTGGTTATTGGGAAACCAATAAGAACGGACCACTGAAATACCATTCACTCGTCAAACTTGTCCCCAAAAAGTATCAGCCGGTAAATGAGGAGATCTGGAAGATCTATATCGATGACGAGCAGATCATTTTTCAGTCTTTTGGTGCCATTTATATTTATAAAAACGGGCAGATCAATGTAGTAAAAGGCTTAAATCCGTTTTTATTTCTGTATAAAACGGGAAGCCGCTACTTTGTGGAAGAGGTAAATAAAGGACTCTTCGAGTTGAAGGGTACTACCCTCTCCTTTATTGAGGGGAGCGAAAAAATGGGGAACAGCGGTGTGCTTTCCATGCTGCCAATGCCCGGCAATAAATACCTGATCGGCACCGCGCGCAATGGATTATTTATTTATGATGGTAAAACCGTAACTGAGTGGCATAACCAGGCTGATGATTTCTTAAAGAATTTCCAGCTCAACAATGGCGTGCAGTTGCTGGGAAAATATGTGGCTTATGGTACCATTTTGAATGGAGTGATCATTATCGATACCGCCGGTAACATTGTTCAGCACATCAACAAATCGAGCGGGCTGCAAAATAATACGGTATTAAGCCTTTTCATCGATAACGAACAAAACCTTTGGGCTGGCCTCGATAACGGCATCGACCGTATAGACGTAAACTCGCCGCTTTATTTTTATTTCGATAAAAGCGGGCGTTTTGGTACCGTGTATTCGAGTATTATTTTCAATAACAAGATATACCTCGGTACCAACCAGGGACTTTTTTACAGCGACTGGACATCCAACGGCAATAAACGCCTGTTTCAATCTTTCGATTTTAACCTGATCCCGGGCTCGCAGGGGCAGGTATGGGAGCTCTCGCTGCAAGACGGTAAATTGCTTTGTGGTCATAACAGCGGTACATTCCAGGTAAATGGCAATACCATATCCAAAATAACAGGTATCAGCGGCGGCTGGACCATTAAAAAGCTGAACGCCAATCAACTGATACAGGGTACTTACACGGGCCTGGTATTCTATAAAAAAGATGCCGCCGGCAATTGGATCTTCGATCATAAGCTGGATGGCTTCGGCGAGCCGTCGCGTTATGTAGAGCAGGATAATAAGGGCCAGATTTGGGTGAGCCATGCTTACCGGGGCATTTACCGTTTAACGCTCTCCCCTGATCTTAAAAAAGCGGAATCGGTGAAGTATTACGACAAGCGATCAGGTTTACCGGGCAGCTATAACATCAACGTTTTCAATCTTGATAACCGCATTGTCTTCTCCTCCGATTCCGGTTTTTATGTGTACGACGATATCAGCGACAGGTTCTCAAAATATCAGCAGTTGAATAAAATGCTGGGCACATTCTCGTCCTCCCACAAGATCATCCCCGCATTGGGTAAAAAGTATTGGTTCATCAATCACGGCCGGGTAGCACTGGCCGATCTTTCGACCCCCGGCAAGCTGAGCATCGATTCGAACCGTTTCAATATCCTCGACGGCCGGATGGTGAAGGACTATGAGAACATCAGCCGTATTAATAGTTCCATTTATCTGATAAGCGTTGATGATGGGTTTGTGATCTTGAATGAGGAAGACGCCCTGCAGCAAACCAAAACCAGGCTGCCATTGGTGCTGGTGCGAAAGCTGGAAAACATAACCGACCGGGTTACACCGATAACCGCCACAGATGATAAAAACGACATAGAGATCCCTTTTGCTGAAAATAATATCCGCATATCCTACTCATTGCCGTTTTACAGGCAGGATAAGGTGAAATTTCAATATTATCTGGAAGGTTACTCCAAACAATGGAGCGACTGGAGCACGCAAACACAAAAGGAGTTCACTAACCTGAACCAAGGTAACTATGTGTTTAAGGTGCGGGCAAAAATAAATGAAGAGAATATCTCTCCGGTAACATCTGTCGCCTTTACAGTGCTTGCTCCCTGGTATGCCGGGAAGATCGCCATTATTTTTTATGTGCTGCTGCTGGTGCTGGCTTACTTTGTGGCTACGCGTTATTACCGGCTGAAGCTGAACAGGCATCAACAGCATATCCGCGAAAACCTGCAAAAGGAACAGGAAGAAATATTGAAACAGGAAGCCATCATCAACGAGCAGCAGATCGTTAAGATAAAAAATGAGCAGCTTCAGGCCGATCTGGCTGGCAAAAGCCGCGAGCTGGCCAACTCGGCAATGAATATCGTTTACAAAAACGAGTTGCTTCAAAAGATCAGCGATGAGATCAGCCATTTAAAAGACAGTTCCGGTAAACCTTTGGCAGAGGAGCAGCTGCGCAAAATTCAGAAGGTAATCGACGAGGGTATGAACGATGACCGCGACTGGAACATTTTTGAAAGCAGCTTTAACGAAGCCCACGAAAATTTCTTCAAAAAACTAAAATCGGGCCACCCCGATCTGGTTCCTAATGACCTAAAGCTTTGCGCTTACCTGCGCATGAACATGAGCAGCAAGGAAATGGCCTCGTTATTAAATATCTCGCTCCGGGGTGTGGAGATCCGCCGTTACAGGCTGCGCAAAAAGCTGAACCTGGAACATGATAAGAATTTGGTGGAGTTTCTGATTGAGTTGTAGAACTTTCTACGGTTTTTTCTCAGATTTTTTTATCGAATTGCCGGTAAGACTTTTCTTTCCTTCATTCCAAAAAGAGTACAACTCATCATTGTGCAGTAATATTAGTCGCAGCCGCTCGCCGGGCGGCTTTGCAAGCCATATTTCTAACTGAAGTTTTTTGATATGTTCGGGAGTGTCGTTCATTACAGCAGATCGAAAGTTGATAAATTTAATTTAGTTATCCAATAATTTATATTTTCCGATTGAAATCAAGCACATTTAAAGATAGCAACTATTTCACTAAAACAGCCTTTTCCAAAAATTTACGCTCAATTACTATCTTTGCCCCATGACTACGGGCGGGGCGATTCCTTTCGAACTTTTAAATCAAAATTTATTATTACTACCGCAAAGGGCTATTTACTGGCAGCAGCAAAAAGCCTTAATTATTGCTGATGTGCATTTGGGCAAGGTGGGTCATTTTCGCAAGGCGGGCATAGCCGTTCCGCGTGATATGGAGCAGAATGACCTTGCCGTACTATCCGATCTGATATTTGAGCACCAGCCTGAAAAGATCATTTTTCTTGGTGATTTTTTTCACAGCGATATTAATTCCGACTGGGATTGGTTTATCCTGTGGCGCAGTCAGTTTCCTAAACCGGAGATCATCCTGGTGCGCGGTAATCATGATATTATCGACGATGCGCATTATGAAAGGTTGAACATCATCCTGCACGATCATCTGCATATCGGCCCGTTCCTGATGCTGCACAAGCCAATTGAGGAAACTGATATGGAAATTGACGGCTATGTTTTTTGCGGACACATCCATCCCGGTGTGCGATTGATAGGCCGCGGCAGGCAAACAATTACTCTACCCTGCTTTGCATTTGGCAGGCAGCAGGTGATATTGCCTTCATTTGGAAAATTTACAGGCAAAGTTGCTATCCGCAGCAGCAAAACCGACCGCATTTTTGCCATTGCGCATGATAAGGTGCTGCCTATCGCTTAAGGATGCTTCTTCAAATACTGATCAATTTCTAAGCCGATACTTTTTATGGGGACATTTGGCGCTATGATATTCCAACTACCGTCGAGCACATAATAATAAGGGATCTCGGTTACGTTGTAGTTGGCGGCATTGGGTGAGTCGTCGCCTTTCAGGTCGGAGATCTGTGTCCAGTCCAGTTTATCATCTTTCAGGGCGGTCATCCACCAGTCTTTTTTTGAATCGAGTGATACGCTGATAAAAGCCACATTTTTACTCACATTAGGCTGAGCCAGTAACGATTTGATCTGATCGTGATTGGTGCGGCTCAATTCATTACCCGCACGCCAAAAGTCGATCACAATTACTTTCTTATGGATCTCTTTCGGATCGAACGGCTTACCGCCAGGCAGATTACCTTCCAGTGCCGGAGCCGGTTTGCCTGCAACCAGTTTTACCAGGTGTGTAAGGCGCTGACCTATCTGTTGGCCGTCCTCTGTATTTTGCGCGGCAGGTGGCAAGGATTGAAAGATGGCGTTATAGGTAACGGGATCATCCTCGTATTTCAATTTGGAAAGTATATGCGTACTGATAACGCTTTGAGGATATAGCTTCAGGAATTGCTTAAACGCGGCTGCCTCAACGTCGTTTATCTTTTCCTGGTAGCCCTGCTGCTTGAATAGCAGCTTGTTATATTCATCGGGGCTTAGCTTCGCGTAATTATCCTTCAACTCCTTATTTATGGCCGTTACCTGTTGTATGGCATCTGCGCTCAAGCTATCGGCCAGCGAATAAAATACCGAAAGCTCCTGCTGTGTTTTTGATGAAGTTATTATCTTAGGATATTTATATAATTTACCTGCTTCTGTCCGGATGGTGTACTCGCCTCCCTCCAGGTAAACTTCAAAGGGGTTATGGTCGTCCTTGCTATCGGCATCGTCGGTTATATTCATCAGGTAATAGCCCGCCTGTCTTAAATGTTTGGGCGGTATGCTGAATTTGCCGTCTTTGATATTCTCGCCATAAATGGTGCTGTCGCCGGGAGTTTTTACAATGAACACGCCGCTTTTTATACCTGGCGCATCTCCGGTAAACTCAACTTTTGTTTGTTTCATGCAACCGGCAAACATCAAAGCCGGGAAAATAAGGGCCGGAAATTTCATACGTTAATAGTTAAAAAGGATCAGGAGTCAGGCTTCTAAATTAATAAATTTTCCTTCTCTACCTAATCACCAATCTCTAATCTCTATTCAACAAATTAGAACGTTTCTAAATAATCAATTGGCGTTCAATAAGCTGTATCCTTATATATCTTTTGCTATATAATAGATACTTTTGCGGAAATAAATCCTTATAAATAATGAGCGAATTTAAACAAACCTTCAACTCATCGTTGGGAAAAAAGCTGATAATGGCTTTAACGGGCTTGTTTTTGTGTACTTTCTTAATTGTACACGTTGGCGGCAACTGCCTGCTTTTTGTACACGACAACGGTTATAGCTTTAACCTGTATGCCAATTTCTTAACGCATTTCCCGCCAATTGAAGTAATTGCCTACCTGCTGTACCTCTCTATCCTGGTGCACGCCGTTTACGCTTTGATCTTAACTGTTCAAAATCGCAAGGCACGGCCGGTTTCGTATGCTGCAGTTAACAAATCGCCGGCTACATGGTCGTCAAAAAATATGGGGCTGCTGGGTTCTATATTATTATTGTTCATCGTGATCCACATGAGCGATTTCTGGTTTGCTTATAAATACAGCCACAAGGTACCTTACAAAGAATATCGCACCGATCTTGCTACCGATAAAACCACTGTTGCCGATTTCACACCGGTTACACCAGGCTTTGAAAAAAGCGTATCGGTTGAAAACAACGTAGAAATTGTTAGGGTGAAAGACCTGCATGCCCGCGTGGCCACCAGCTTCGGCAACATATTTTATGTGATATTCTACGTGATCGCCATGTTTGCGGTAGCGTTTCACCTATTGCATGGTTTCCAGAGCGCATTCCGCACGCTGGGCTGGGTGCACCGCAAATACACGCCGATAGTGTACTTTATAGGTACCTGGTTCTTTGCGGTTATTATCCCATTCCTTTTTGCGCTAATGCCGGTTATTTATTATATACAAAGTTTGAAATAATTTACGATGTACGATTTGAGATTTACGAATAGCAAATTCGAAAGTCAACAAATCGTAAAACGTAAATCTAAAATCGTAAATAAAAAATGAATTTAGATGCTAAAATCCCTCAGGGTCCATTAGCCGAAAAATGGAGTAAGCATAAATTTAACCTGAAGCTGGTTAACCCGGCCAACAAACGTAAATACGACGTGATCGTGGTAGGTACGGGTTTGGCGGGCGGCGCAGCGGCGGCTTCGCTTGCCGAGCTGGGTTATAATGTAAAGGCATTTTGTTTCCAGGACAGCCCGCGCCGTGCACACTCTATTGCTGCACAGGGCGGTATCAATGCTGCCAAAAATTATCAGAACGACGGCGACAGCGTTTATCGTTTGTTTTACGATACTATAAAGGGTGGCGATTACCGTGCCCGCGAAGGCAACGTGTATCGCCTGGCCGAAGTATCGGTAAATATTATAGATCAATGCGTGGCACAGGGTGTTCCTTTTGCCCGCGAGTACGGCGGCTTGCTGGATAACCGTTCATTCGGCGGTTCGCAGGTATCGCGTACGTTTTATGCGAGGGGCCAAACAGGACAGCAGCTTTTATTAGGCGCTTACTCTGCCCTGAACCGCCAGATCCATTTGGGTAAGGTAAAAATGTACACCCGCACCGAAATGCTCGACGTGGTAACTATCGACGGCCATGCCAAAGGTATTGTAACCCGTAACCTCATCACCGGGGCTGTTGAGACCCATAGCGCACATGCCGTACTGCTTTGCACCGGCGGTTATGGCAACGTATTCTATTTGTCGACCAATGCAATTGGCTCAAACGTAACTGCAGCGTGGCGCGCCCACAAACGCGGTGCATTTTTTGCCAATCCATGCTATACGCAAATTCACCCTACCTGTATCCCGGTTAGCGGCGACCACCAGTCGAAATTAACGCTGATGTCTGAATCGCTGCGTAATGATGGTCGCGTTTGGGCTCCAAAAACACAGGCCGTTGCCGAACAGCTTCGCAAAGGCGTGCTGCATGCAAAAGATGTGAAGGAAGATGACCGCGATTACTTCCTCGAAAGAAAATATCCTTCGTTCGGTAATCTTGTTCCGCGCGACGTGGCTTCACGTAACGCCAAGGAAATGGTCGACGACGGTCGCGGTGTAGGTGGTTCGGGTATTGCCGTATTCCTCGACTTTGCCGACGCGATCAAGCGCTTAGGTAAAGACACCGTATCGGCCAAGTATGGCAACCTGTTTGATATGTATTATCAGATCACCAACGAAGACCCATATACACAACCAATGCGTATTTACCCCGCGGTACACTATACCATGGGCGGCCTTTGGGTTGATTATAACTTAAGCACAACCGTACCGGGCCTCTATGCTCTGGGCGAATGTAACTTCAGCGATCACGGTGCGAACCGTTTGGGTGCCTCAGCGTTGATGCAGGGCCTTGCCGACGGCTACTTTGTGATCCCTTATACTTTGGGCGATTACCTCGCTACCATCGGTCCAAAACCGGTTGATACCAAACACCCTGCGTTTGAGCAAACCAAACAGGAAGTTATAGCTCGTATCAACAAACTACTGGCCCTTAAAGGCACCAAAACGGTAGTAGAATACCACCGCGATCTGGGCCACATTATGTGGGAATATTGCGGAATGGCACGTACCGCTGAAGGCCTTACCAAAGCAAAAGGACTGATCCGTGAACTTCGCGAAGACTTCTGGAAGAATGCCAAAGTTGTAGGCGAGAACGATGAAGTAAACCCTGCATTGGAAAGAGCCGGCCGCGTAGCCGACTTCCTTGAGCTTGGCGAACTGATGGTTGACGATGCCCTGATGCGCAGCGAATCGTGCGGCGGCCACTTCCGCCTCGAATCGCAAACCCCGGAAGGCGAAGCACTCCGCGACGACGAGCATTTTGCATTCGTAGCCGCATGGGAATACAAAGGCGACAACCAGCCCGAAGTATTGAATAAGGAAATGCTTGAATTTGAATTTGTTCATTTAACACAAAGAAGCTATAAGTAAGAGAACCAAGAGCCAAGAATCAAGAGCCAGGATAAAAAAGGCAAATCTTGATTCCTGACTCTTGGTTCCTGGCTCTAAATAAAAAGATATGAGTACCGGAAACATGAATTTAACGCTGAAAGTATGGAGGCAGAAAAATGCCCAGACCAAAGGCGCTTTTGTGACTTATAAGGCCGAAGGTATTTCGCCTGATATGTCGTTCCTGGAAATGCTGGATGTGGTTAACGAAAGCCTGATCCACAAAGGTGAAGAACCCATTCATTTCGACCACGATTGCCGTGAGGGTATTTGCGGTATGTGCTCGTTGTATATCAACGGTCACCCGCACGGGCCAAAAAGGGCTATTACCACCTGCCAGCTGCACATGCGCAGCTTTAAGGATGGCGAAACCATTACCATTGAGCCATGGCGCGCTGCTGCTTTCCCGGTAGTGAAAGATTTAGCTGTTGACCGTTCTGCATTCGACAGGATCCAGCAGTCAGGCGGTTTCGTGTCGGTGAACACCGGCGTAACCATCGACGCCAACTCTATTCCTATTCCGAAAGTAATTGCCGACGAGGCTTTCAACTCTGCAACCTGTATTGGCTGCGGCGCTTGCGTAGCGGCTTGCAAAAATGCGTCGGCAATGTTGTTCGTATCGGCTAAGGTTACCCAACTGGGTATGCTGCCGCAAGGCCAGCCAGAGCGTTACAGCCGCGTACAGGCCATGGTAGCGCAAATGGACGAAGAAGGCTTTGGCAACTGTACCAACACCGGCGCCTGCGAAGCGGAATGCCCTAAAGAGATCAAGATGACCAACATCAGCCGCATGAATAACGATTATTTCAGCGCCAAGCTGTTCCGCGAGGAATCGGTGCACGATCACGCATCAGGCGGCGAATAAAGACAAACAATGTTTAACTATTAAGGCTCCGGGATTATTTCCGGGGCTTTTTTGTTTTTTGTCGAATGCGTGTGTTTGTTACTTATAGTCTAATTACCGGCGTATAAGGTGCCGTACCTGCGGCACGGATTGATTGGCTATGTTTTTTCTACTGACATTGGCCCCCGATGGGGGTCAAGCTTGGCAACGGAACTTAGTTTTCGCCTTTCCATCAACATGAATAAGGATTTATTTCAGTTTAGCTGTTATAAAACGGGAGATAATTGCGTAATGGAAATAAAACCAATTATGCAAAACCTTAAAGCATATACCACCGGCATTATTTGTATTGTTGTGATGATCATCTCGGCGGGCTGCAGTTCTAACAGTAAAGACATTAAATGTTTGCCGCTCCCGGTGGCGCTACAGGCTCCCCCTAATCTTACCTTCAGGGTGGTTGATAAGGCTACAAATCTGGATCTGTTTTTCGGAGCTGCGGCAAAGTATGATACGAGTCAGTTGAAAGTACATCGCTGGTTAAACGGACACCTGGATACCGCGTTTTTGCATATTGACAAGGTTGGTCAACGATTCAATGTAGCTATTACCTCAAATCGTAATGTGACCGATACCGTGTTTATGAACATTGCTGATCAACCGAGGGACACCATCCTTTTTAAGAAAACAGCCACCGTTGGATGTTACCCAACCACCTACGTGAGCGCTATCACGTTTGACGGAAAGCTGGTATTCTCGCCGCAAAGCAGTTCAACTTTGGCGATCCTTGAAAAGTAGCCATCAAAAGCTTCTTAAAAACTCCCGGACATCTTCCTCCGTCCCTAAGAACGGACCGGAGTTTTCCATTTTAAGGCTGGCCATACCGGCGGCAAATTCGCCCGAGGTTTGAATATCATTTCCTTTGTTACGGCTGTAAAGATAGCCGGCCATATAGGTATCGCCGCAACCGGTGGCATCCACAATGGCACGCGGCCGCCACGCCGGAATATCGTAAACAACGCCGCCGGCATATATTTTTGAGCCGCCGCTGCCGTTGGTGATCACCACTTCCTTAACGCCCCAGCCGGCTAACAGTTTTGCGCCCTCATCTGTGCTGCTGCATCCGGTTAATGCCTTCAGTTCACCCACATCTGCTTTTACGATATCGATATATTGCAGCGCCTCGGTTTTTCCCGGCCAGTCTGTCGCAAATACTTTTTGGTTCTCTACCCTGCGCAGGTATCCCTGTACATCCAAACTTACCTTCCCTTTTGCCGCCAGTGCTTTGATCAATGGCGTATTGATATCATCGGCCAGCAACGGACCAAGGTGGAAAAGTTTTGCATCGATATCCTCAAATTGCGCTAATTCAAAAGTATCGGCTTTGGCCAAAACATTTTGCGTGCGTTCATCCTGGTTCTCACCGTAAATATTCTCAAAGTAAACGGTGTGCGCACTGGGCTGCACCTTTACATCGACGCTGCTTTGGCGGAGTTCGTCTACATATTTAAGTTCGGCATCGGCAACGGCCGTTACCAGCAGATAGTTAAAATCGAGCTTGCTTACAGCCCATGAAAAATACCAGGCCGTTCCGCCTGCCATGTATTTGGTTGATTTGGTAGTCACCACTTTATCGGCAGTGATGTGGCCTATACAGCAAATATCCGTCATTTGTAATTGAAATGAATTGGGCAAGATAGCACTTTTTGTTTTGCTGCCGAAAGGTCGGTTTTGGATATAAAGCAGAGACAGCCACAAAAATTCAGGACGTAATTTACAACACAAACTATCTCCAGAAGTGGCCAGTTAAGCCATTTAATTTAAAAAATGCATTAAATACTAACATTTATTTGATATTTTAATTCGAAGTGATGTTTAATTTTAAAAAAGTAATAAAAATCTATACAAAAATTGGCATTTATTAAAAAACAGTTCCTAAATTACGTTTCAAAAAGACAATTTGTTATCCAAATATATTTTTATGCGCTTTTAATATGCAGGAATCAGGTTATTTTGATAAATACAGTCCAGTTACCGGCGTTTGGGATGAAATGTATGGCAGCAATTCGAATATAAGAGATCATTACCGAAAAGTGATCGATTATATCTCCGGCGAATCGGCCGATGATTTGAATAAAAAAGAAGAGCTTGCCAAACGGCTGTTTATGAGCCAGGGCATCACCTTCACGGTTTACAACAGTGGCGAGGGGATCGAGAAGATCTTCCCTTTCGATATTATTCCCCGCATCATTACTGCCGAAGAATGGGCTTTTGTAGAGCGTGGCATCAAACAACGCCTTACCGCGCTTAACCTTTTCCTGAAAGATGTTTATCATAACCAGTTCATTATTAAAGATGGGATTGTTCCAATAGAGATGATATTTTCGTGCCCGCATTTTTTGCGTGAGATGCACGAGTTAAAAGTGCCTTATGATATCTATGTTCATATCTCGGGTATCGATATTATCCGCGATTATGACGGCACATTTTATGTTCTGGAAGATAACCTGCGTACGCCAAGCGGCGTGAGCTATATGCTGGAAAACCGTGAGATCACCAAACGCCTCTTCCCTGATCTGTTGCCTCAATGCGGTGTTCGCAGCGTTACAGAATACCCTACCATCCTTTATAAAAACCTGATGGCTTTATCGCCGAGACAAATACCCAATCCAACGATCGTACTGTTAAGTCCGGGGATCTACAACTCAGCTTATTTTGAACATACTACGCTGGCACGGCTAATGGGCGTTGAACTGGTTGAAGGGCGAGACCTGGTTGTGAATAACCATAAGGTGTATATGAAAACTACTACAGGCCTGCAGCAGGTTGATGTTATTTACCGCCGTGTAGATGATGAATACCTCGATCCATTGGTATTTAACCCATCGAGCATGCTTGGCGTTGCGGGTATTATGGGCGCTTACCGTAAAGGGAATGTGGCGATAGTGAATGCCGTGGGCACCGGCGTAGCCGACGATAAGGCGGTTTATGCCTACGTTCCGGAAATGATTAAGTATTACCTGAACGAAGAGCCGGTATTAAAGAATGTTCCCACCCATCAACTGGGCAATGCCGACGAACGCGCCCATGTTTTTGAGAACATTAACAAAATGGTGATCAAGAAGACCAACGGCAGCGGCGGCTACGGAATGCTGATGGGCCATGCGGCCAGCGAGCAGGAAATTGACCAATATAAAAAGGAAGTAATGAAAGACCCGAGGAATTTCATTGCCCAGCCTACCATCAACCTATCTGCCGCGCCCTGCTATATGCAGGGCGAACTGCAGCCCCGCCGTATTGACCTGAGACCATACGCACTTTATGGCCCAGATGGAATAGAGATCGTTCCTGGCGGATTGACACGCGTGGCGCTGAAGGAGGGGTCGCTGGTGGTGAACAGTTCTCAGGGCGGTGGTAGCAAGGATACGTGGGTATTGGGATAAGAGTCAGGAAGTTTATAATCAAGAGTCAAGACAGAAATATGGCCGAAGAATGGAGCTGTGTTTCGGGAATTGACAAATCGAAGCAAAAAATCGCAAATCTAAAATCGTAATTCAAATAGATGTTAAGCAGGGTAGCAGCAAGTTTTTACTGGTTAAGCAGGTATATTGAGCGCAGCGACGGCATGCTGCGGATGCTAAAGATCAATTATGCATCATCGCAGGATACTATACAGGAGTTTACCTGGGCGCCCGTGATACGAATATTCGTAGGTGCTGAAGAGGAAGAAACCGAGTACCTGGAAAATAACAGCCGGGCTGTACTAAAGTATATGGTTCTGGGTAAAAATAACCAGAATTCCATTTTGAATATTATTACACTGGCACGCGAAAATGCACGCGGAGTGCAGGAGCATATCCCCAAAGATTTGTGGCAATGCCTTAACGAATACTATCATACCGTTAAAGACGTAAGAATTGAAAGGGCATTGCTGCGCGAAGATCCAATAGGCGTGCTAGATATACTTATAAAGCAGGTAATGCTGTACTATGGCACAGCCGAGATCACCATGGAACGTGGTGAAGGCCGCAGCTTTATGAATATTGGCAAGTACCTGGAACGCGCCATCCAAAGTGTAGATATCCTGGATACTAAATTCAGTTCGGTGAGCGATAATCCGGATCTTTTGACCGACACCAGCTATTGGAAACACTTGCTGTTATCGCTCGGCGGATATGAACTGTACCTGAAAACCTATCGCGAAGGTTTTGAGGCATCGAATATCCTGGAACAGGTAGTGCTGAATAATGACTTCCCGCGCTCGGTTATCTATTCGGTAAATAATATCCAGCGGTATTTCGACAGGCTGAAGAATAACAGTAACGCGGACGACTTCAGGGAGCTATCGTTCCAGATAGGGCGTTTGCAAAGCCGTATCAAATACAGCTCGGTAAAAAGCATAGAACAGGACGGGCTGCACCAATACCTGCAGCAGATCCGCAAAGACCTGTATGGTATAGGAAATGCATTGAATGAGCATTATTTTGCGAATTCGTGATTAGAGACCGGCGATCAGCAAAAACATATAAAGTAATTTTAAAATCCACCACCTTTAAAACATCACAACAACACCCGAATGCCCGAATTTGAGATACAACATATAACCCGTTACGTTTATGAGTCGCCTGTTCGCGATAGCGCCAACCAGATCATACTTTTTCCTATTAAGGACCAGTATCAGGACGTTATAAAGCAGGAACTAACCATTACAGGCAACCCGCAGGTAGATACTTTTACAGATTATTACGGGAATGAGGTAGGTAGCTTTACCTATAGCGAACCACATACCGTACTCGCCATCAATTCAAAACTTTGGGTATCAACAAAACATCGACCGCTGCCGGTGAGCGATATTTTTCCGAGCCAGCAATGGGAAGACCTTAAGCGGCTGAAATACGTTGTACCTTACATCGATTTTTTGCGGCAGGAACACTTTGAAGGTATAAAC
>DATCQV010000148.1:0-5095 GCA_036569325.1 Mucilaginibacter sp.
CCGCCATATCGGTAGGCGCTACAATGTCGATATGCTGCAACAGCTTATCAGAATGGCGGCTGCTGCCTTTCACAAATTCGGGCTGATCGTTTTGCGTTTCTTCGGGAGCCGCCTTCACTTCGAATGCGGTGTTCATGATCATCAGCAATTCATCGGGATTTACCGGTTTGGTAATATAATCGGTCGCCCCAAGCTGAATGGCCTTTACCGCAGTGCGCACATCATTGAAGCTGGTCATGATGATTACCGGGACGCTTGATCCCGCTTCCCTTGCTTTTATCATCACATCAAGACCTATTCCATCGGGCAGGCGATAGTCGAGCAATAAAAGATCATAATCGTTTTGAGCGATCAACTTAAGGCCCGACTTTACATTTGCCGCAGCGGCTACCTCATGCCCGTTCTTTTGCAAAAAACCCTGCAATAATTGAACGAAGGTTGAGTCATCTTCAACTATTAATAGTTTTGCCATAAGCGTTTTTCAAAGTGTAGTATAGCAAAAATACAAAAGGCCCCGGTAAATCGGAGCCTTTCAGGGTAATAAAACAATATGAATTGAGAACTTACTGGATTATTTTTCCGTCTTTGTCGAATTTCAGGGCCTTGGTTTCTGTTCCCTTTTTAACGTCTATCTCATAATATTGGGTGGTACCCTGGGTTACGCTGAACGCTGCCGATGGGATCCAGGTTTTAAAAACGTCGCTTTGCAGCACGGTTTTTATAGGGTCGGGCAGAGCGTCTAATTTCACAGGAGTTTTTTGCGCGGTATCTGCAAGGTTACGGGTAACAGCAACAGGGTGCTTATCAATAGTTAAGTTACTTGCTTTTACTGTAGCTAAACCTACAACCAATACTGCTGCTGATAAAATGATTCTTTTCATAAATATTTTTTTAAGTAAGATATTTTAGCATGCCGCATAATGGTGCCACAACCGGTAAAATATCACATAATTCTAAAGATCAGATACTTAAAAAATATTTCATCAGTTAATGTTGTTGAAATACTCCACAATTTGTCGGGAAGCTCATCAGTAAGGGGCAGGTTATTTTTTCTTTATGGCACTTATCTCGCCGTTGCGTTCTATATAAACCTTTTCTATCAGGTCCATATCCTCCGTCAGCGCCGACTTTCTTACGCCTTGCATAATATCCTCTTCGCATACCAGCGCCCGCCGCATGTTGGAATGCAGAAACCTGCCATCTTCATAAAGTTTTATCTTGTTGCCCTCCGTTACCTTTCCAAAGCGTTTGCTGGTTGAAATAAACCACCCGAACAACCGGTGCATCAACACAATAACAAAGCAAGTTATCACCACCGGCGCAAAATCAGACGCACCTACAACCGCACGACTCAAAATGGCGCCAAGAGATATAGAAACGATATTATCGAGTGCCGTACGTACGCCGAACGAGCGGCGGCCCGATAACCTGATCAGCAGCAGCGCAACTATAAAAATAACGATGCCTCTGCAGCTCATTTGCAGTATGCTCAGGTCTTTCCCTTCGCCAAAAACTTGTTTTAGTAGTTCCATGCCATTTTATTTAAGGCTACGTTAACCTTTTAATAACATAAGGCGTGGCAAAAGTGTTTATTCCTGAAAGTGATTAAGTTTTACATCAGTTAGCCAGCGGGAGGGTAAACCAGAAAGTGCTGCCTTTACCGGGCTCAGTATCTACGCCAATTTTACCGCCGTGGCGTTTAATGATCTCGGCGCAAATGTAAAGCCCCAGGCCCAGGCCGGAATTCTGAAAGCCGGAGGCCTCAGCGCGGTAATACCTGTCGAACAGATGAGGTACTTTTTCGGGCGAGATACCGGGCCCGTTATCTTTTACAGAGATCCTGGCCATACTATCCTCTTTGGCAACCATGAGGTAGATGTTTTTGCTTTCGGGTGCATACTTTACTGCATTATTCACCAGGTTTACTATTACCTGGTCGATGCCGTGCTCGTCGGCAAACACCTGTAAACCTTCGTCGTCACACTGAACGATCAACTCATGTTTACCGGCTATGCGTACGTGGTTGCAGCAGGTGCTCAACATGTGGCTAATATTAAAGTTCGATTTTTTTAGATGCAGCTCCGTTTTACTTGCCCGGCTAACGTTCAGCAGATCTTCCACCAAAGCGCTTATCTTATGCATACTGCGGCTTGATTGATCTATCAGTTTTGGAACCAGTTCTGAAGTTGGATCATGTTTCAATCTCTCCAGCAATTGCAGCGACGCCTTTAAGCTGGTAATAGGTGTTTTCAGCTCGTGACTGGCAATACTTATAAAATCATCTTTTTGCTGCTGCAGGCGTTTAAATTCTGTAATATCAAGCAGGGTGCCCAATATACGCACAGCCTCGTTATTCTTAAAATAAACCTTACCCTGCACCCGTATCCAATGCACCGACCCGTCGTTGTGCATCACCCTTGCTTCATAAAAAAGCTTTCCTGTTTTATAGGCAGCCTCATGTGCCGCAATACGTGTTGCGCGGTCGTCGGGATGAATAACAGAAGCAAACATTTCCCATGACACCTGCCGGTCAAACCCGAATATGGCATTGAACCTTTCTGAGGTGAGCATTTCCTTCTTGATAAGGTCAAGGTCGAAAGTGCCGGTTTCTGCTGCTTCTACTGCCAGTCTTATCCGCTCTTCCACGTCTTCAATGTTTCGGCGGGCTACAACTTTGTCGGTTACATCTATCACCAGCACCATTATGGCCGTCACTGTGCCGTCGGTCTTTATCGGTTCATAAACAAAGTCAAGAAAGGTGGTTTCCGGTACACCATTCCGTACCAGCACTACTTCGTGTTCTTTAGCTATAAACTCCTCTCCGGTATCAATTACCTGTTTCATTACCGGGGCATAAGATTCGGCAGCTTCGGGAATAGCCTGCCAAATAGTAAGCCCTTCCAATTCACTGCGTTTTCGCCCCACCAGGTGCAGGTAACTATCGTTCACATCCTGTATAAACAGATCATTCGCCCTGATAATGCAGATGCCTATCGGCGCCTGCTTAACCATGCTCCGGAAACGCTGGTCGCTCTCGGCAAGATCATCATACAGTTCACGGAGGCTCTGCTGTGATTCGTTAAGCTCTTCATTAGATGCATTCAATTCTTCGTTCGCAGCGCGCAGTTCCTCGTTCGACGCCTTAAGTTCTTCGGTAAGGTTTTGCACCTGTTCGGCACTCATTACCCGTTCGCTTACATCGGTAGCGGTATGCAGTATGCAATAGGTTTGGCCTTCATTGTTTTTGATTGCCCTGTATTCAAAATCGAAGTAAAATGTTTCAAGTTTACCGTCAACCACCAGTTGTGCCGGAGTATTTGTACCGCTAATGGTAATACCTTCGTTCCAAACTCTTTTAAACATATCAATAAAAGGCTGGCCCTTGAGTTCGGGCAGGGCGTCTTCGAGGGTTTTGCCTATAACGCTTCGGTCCTTACCCCAAATGCTGATCATCCTGTCGCTGGCATATTGTATAATCGCGTCCTCGGAAACGTGGATAGCGACGGCGTTGCTTGCCGACGATAAAACAGCCAGCAGTTGCTGGTCAGTTAACATTGCAGCAGAAGTACTCATTTACAGGTGGTTTCGCGATAAAAATTTAAAGTAAAATTAATTCCATTTCCGGTTTGAAAGTTCACAACCTTTAACTCTAAAAAAACGGAAGAAAACGACAAAAGTTCTGCCGGGATTAAAATTTATGAATTTTAACACATTACGCCGTGCTGTATGCTTGCAACCGGAAATTTATTTTCCAACAAATGAGCAGCTTATATTAAAATATTTTATTTTCGAGATACACTAAAACCTGGAAAATATGGACAACGGAAAAAACACCGCTATCGTTAGCTATCTATGGTTCATCGGCTGGCTAATTGCTTATTTCGGTTTGCATCAAAACAATAAAACCCGGTTGGGCAGCTACCACCTGAGGCAAACATTGCTGTTATTCATCGCTTCTGCCGTAGTACACTTTGCACTAAGGTTTACACTTGGCAATTTCTGGATAGGCGCCGGCTTTGTGTCCTACGCAGGCATATCTGGCCTGGTAAATTTAGTTTTTTTCATTTTCTGGATCATAGGCTTTATTGGAGCCGTTAATGGTCAGGAAAGACCAATTCCACTTTTTGGCGAGTGGGCTCAAACCATGTTTCCTAATATTTAACAAATTATTGAGTACAACTATAACGGACGGGAATTTCTTCGCTCCTTTTTATTGGGGCAGATGCTGTTGTGCTTGACGTATTGATCTCGGGAAACCCTAAAAACAAGAAGCGCTCTCTGATGGGCAGGAGCGCGTTCTAAACCAATTATAAACCTAAATTATGAGAAGAGCTGCAAATATGGACTCGAACCATTCCTTTTGCGGGCGCCGCCATCCGGCTGTTTGCATTTGATGATGCAAATATACGTGTTTGAACGACAGTTGCAAAGTATTTAATAGTTTTAGATAATTATTGACATATATTTAACACAAATGTTACTTTGCTGCGCAATTTACAATTAATCATTAACCACATACCCGCCCTTACCGCTTCAACGCCTGTAAGTTAGCGCACCGTTTAATTTTACTTTTAAATGTTAAGCAACTGTTAAACGGCCAGCTTTTTTATACTATTTTGCATACGTTAAGCGTTTTTTTGTTTTCAACTACCTTAATGCACACATCTATTGATCGTCCTGATTCGTCAAAACAGTTAATCTGCCCCAACCGGAATGGTGGTAATAAATTTTACCGGCTGCTGCTGCCGGTACTTTTGTTGCTTTTCAGTGCTACCAGATCAGCCGCGTTTCAACAGCCGGTGCTGCACGAAAACCGCTTTAGCGATTCCGTAGCCGTGCATATTAAAGACAGCCTGAAACAGGAACTGCTCAACGCGCGCCTCACCGACCCGGCTACCGAAAGGAAATATCTCACCAGGCTTTTAAAGGAAGAACAGGCAACCATTACGCCCGGCCGGAAAAAGCACGGACAACGGTTCTATTACCGGCTTGCGGTGGCTTTTACCAAGCTGCGATTGTACCCGCTGGCCATGAAATGCTATTTCAAGACGCTGACCATTGAAAACAGGGCAGATACAACCGAACAGCCTCCGAT